>NZ_JBSGBN010000123.1:0-29594 GCF_053601275.1 Streptomyces sp. NPDC004752
GCCGTGGCCGCTCGGCCGCCGGGCCGGTCAGCCGCTCCACGCCGTAGCGCAGCGCCGATGCGTAGGTGTCGTCCGGGTCGAGCCGGCGCAACTCCTCGGCCATCAGCTCGGACGTCTCGCGCCGCTTGAGCGCCACCGCACGATCCGGCTGCCCCTGGACGGACAGCGTGGCCAGCGAGCCGTCCGCGCGGTCCAGGGCGATCGGGCCGAAGTCGGTGTCCAGCCGGACCGCGGTCAGACCCGGTCCGGACGACAGCGATCGCTTGACGGGGACGTTCAGCCGGTCCGCGAGCCACATCGCCAGCAGCTCGCAGCTCGGGTTGAACTCCTCGCCCTCCACCTCGACGCCCTTGACCTCGCACACCACCTGGTCAAGGGCCGCGGCCAGCATCGAGCGCCAGGGGGTGATCCGGGTCCAGGACAGGTCGGTGTCGCCGGGCGTGTAGCTGTCCGCGCGGGCGGACAGCTCCCGCACCGGCTGCTCGGACGCGTAGGTGTCGGTGACCCGGCGCTGGGCGAGGGCGCCCAGCGGGTCCTTGGCGGGATCGAGCGGCGCGTTCACCGGCCACCAGACGACGACCGGGGCGTCCGGCAGCAGCAGCGGCAGCACCACGGAGTCGGCGTGGTCGGCGACCTCGCCGTACAGCCGCAGCACCACCGTCTCGCCGGTACCGGCTTCCGCGCCCAGCCGCACCTCGGCGTCCAGCCGCGAGGTGGTGCGGTCGCGCGGGGAGCGGGAGACGCGCTTGATGACGACCAGGGTGCGCGAGGGGTGCTCGTGCGAGGCGTCGCCCGCCGACTTCAACGCGTCGTAGGCGTTCTCCTCGTCGGTGACGATGACCAGGGTCAGCACCATGCCCACGGCGGGCGTGCCGATCGCGCGGCGGCCCTGCACCAGCGCCTTGTTGATCTTGCCGGCCGTGGTGTCCGTGAGGTCTGTCTTCATGGCCGGCGCCAGCTCCGTCCGTCTCGTGCGAGCATCTCGTCGGCCTCCGCGGGACCCCATGTGCCCGACGGGTACTGCGCGGGCTTGCCGTGCTTGTCCCAGTGCTCCTCGATCGGGTCGAGGATCTTCCAGGACAGCTCCACCTCCTCCGTGCGCGGGAAGAGGTTGGCGTCGCCGAGCAGCACGTCCAGGATGAGCCGCTCGTACGCCTCCGGGCTGGACTCCGTGAACGACTCGCCGTAGGCGAAGTCCATGGAGACGTCCCGGATCTCCATCGAGGTGCCCGGCACCTTGGAGCCGAACCGGACCGTGATGCCCTCGTCGGGCTGGACGCGGATGACGACCGCGTTCTGGCCCAGCTCCTCGGTCGCGGTGTGGTCGAAGGGGGAGTGCGGGGCCCGCTGGAAGACCACCGCGATCTCGGTGACCCGGCGGCCCAGACGCTTGCCGGTGCGCAGATAGAAGGGGACACCCGCCCAGCGGCGGTTGTCGATGCCCACCTTGATCGCGGCGTAGGTGTCGGTCTTCGACTTGGGGTCGATGCCGTCTTCCTGGAGGTAGCCGATGACCTTCTCGCCGCCCTGCCAGCCCGCCGCGTACTGCCCGCGGACGGTGTTGCGGCCCAGATCCTTCGGCACCCGTACCGCGCCGAGCACCTTGGTCTTCTCCGCGGCCAGCGCGTCCGCGTCGAAGGCGGCCGGCTCCTCCATCGCGGTGAGCGCCAGCAGCTGGAGAAGATGGTTCTGGATGACGTCGCGGGCGGCGCCGATCCCGTCGTAGTAGCCCGCCCGGCCGCCGATGCCGATGTCCTCGGCCATGGTGATCTGCACATGGTCCACGAAGGACCGGTTCCAGACCGGCTCGAACATCGTGTTGGCGAAGCGCAGCGCCAGGATGTTCTGGACGGTCTCCTTGCCCAGGTAGTGGTCGATCCGGAACACCTGGTCCGGTGCGAACACCTCGTGCACGACCTTGTTCAGCTCCTCGGCCGACTTCAGGTCGTGGCCGAACGGCTTCTCGATCACCGCGCGCCGCCAGGAGCCGCCGCTCTGGTCGGCCAGGCCGTGCTTCTTCAGCTGCTGGATGACCACCGGGAAGGAGCGCGGCGGCACGGACAGATAGAAGGCGAAGTTGCCGCCCGTGCCCTGTGCCTTGTCCAGCTCCTCGATGGTGGAGCGCAGCCGGTCGAACGCGTCGTCGTCGTCGAAGGTGCCCTGGATGAAGCGCATCCCCTGGATGAGCTGCTGCCAGACCTCCTCGCGGAACGGCGTCCGTGCGTGTTCCTTGACGGAGTCGTGGACCTCCTGCGCGAAGTCCTCGTTCTGCCACTCGCGGCGGGCGAAGCCGACGAGGGAGAAGCCCGGCGGGAGCAGACCCCGGTTGGCGAGGTCGTACACGGCGGGCATCAGCTTTTTACGTGACAAATCGCCCGTGACGCCAAAGATGACCAGGCCCGACGGCCCCGCGATGCGCGGGAGCCGTCGGTCCGAGGGGTCACGAAGCGGATTCGCTCCGGAACCGGAAAAACCGGAAAAGGGAGACAAGGTGTCAGCCTTCCGAGGGGGCGAGACGGTCCAGGACCGCCTCGGTCGACTTCAGCAGGTCGCTCCAGGACGCCTCGAACTTCTCGACGCCCTCGTCCTCCAGGACCCGGACCACGTCGTCGTACGAGATGCCGAGCTTCTCGACGGCGTCGAGGTCGGCGCGGGCCTGCTCGTAGGTGCCGGCGATGGTGTCGCCGACGATCTCGCCGTGCTCCTCGGTCGCCCGCAGGGTGGCCTCCGGCATGGTGTTCACCGTGTTCGGCGCCACCAGGTCGTCGACGTACAGGGTGGGCTTGTACGACGGGTCCTTCACCCCGGTCGACGCCCACAGCGGACGCTGCCTGCGCGCGCCCGCGTTCTCCAGCGCGCTCCACCGCTCGGAGGAGAAGACCTCCTCGTACGCCTGGTAGGCGAGGCGCGCGTTGGCGACGGCTGCCTTGCCGCGCGCGGCCTTGGCCTCCGGGGTGCCCAGGGCGTCGATCCGCTTGTCGATCTCGGTGTCCACGCGGGAGACGAAGAACGAGGCGACGGAACGGATCAACGACAGGTCAAGACCACGCTCCCTGGCCTTCTCCAGGCCGGCGAGGTAGGCGTTCATGACCTCGCGGTAGCGCTCCAGCGAGAAGATCAGCGTGACGTTGACGCTGATGCCGAGGCCGATGACCTCGGTGATCGCCGGCAGGCCCGCCTTGGTGGCGGGGATCTTGATGAGGGTGTTGGGGCGGTCGACGAGCCAGGCGAGCTGCTTGGCCTCGGCGACCGTCGCCCGGGTGTTGTGGGCCAGCCGCGGGTCGACCTCGATGGAGACCCGGCCGTCCTGGCCGTCGGTCGCGTCGAACACGGGCCGCAGGATGTCGGCGGCGTCCCGGACGTCCGCCGTGGTGATCATGCGGACCGCTTCCTCGACGGTGACCTTGCGGGCGGCGAGGTCCTCAAGCTGCTGCTCGTAGCCGTCCCCGCTGCTGATGGCCTTCTGGAAGATCGTCGGATTGGTGGTGACGCCCACGACGTGCTGCTGGTCGATCAGCTCGGCGAGGTTGCCGGACGTGATCCGCTTGCGCGACAGGTCGTCCAGCCAGATCGCGACGCCTTCCTCGGAGAGGCGCTTCAGTGCGTCTGTCATGGAAAATGCATCTCCTACAGGTCGTATATCAGCGTCAGCGCTGGGCGGCGGCGAGGGATTCCCGGGCCTTGGCGGCGACGTTCTCGGGGGTGAAGCCGAACTCCCGGAAGAGGGCCTTGCCGTCGGCGGAGGCACCGAAGTGTTCGAGGGAGACGATGCGCCCGGCGTCCCCGACATACCGGTACCAGGTCAGACCGATGCCGGCCTCGACCGCGACCCGGGCCCTGACGGCCGGGGGCAGCACACTGTCCCGGTAACCCTGATCCTGCTCCTCGAACCACTCCACGCACGGCATGGACACCACCCGGGTGGGGACGCCCTCGGCCTGGAGCCGGGTGCGGGCCTCGACCGCGATGTGTACCTCGGAGCCGGTGGCGATCAGAATCACCTGCGCATCGCCGCCCTCGGCGTCGAACAGCACGTAACCGCCGCGCGCGGCGTTCTCGTTCGGCTCGTAGACCGGTACGCCCTGGCGGGTCAGCGCGAGCCCGTGCGGGGCGCCCTTGCCGAACTCCTTGGTGTAGCGGCTGAGGATCTCGCGCCAGGCGGTCACGGTCTCGTTGGCGTCCGCCGGGCGGACGACGTTCAGGCCGGGGATGGCGCGGAGCGAGGCGAGGTGTTCGACGGGCTGGTGGGTGGGGCCGTCCTCGCCGAGGCCGATCGAGTCGTGCGTCCACACATAGGTGACCGGCAGGTGCATGAGCGCCGACAGCCGCACCGCGTTGCGCATGTAGTCGGAGAACACCAGGAAGGTGCCGCCGTAGACGCGGGTGTTGCCGTGGAGGGTGATGCCGTTCATCTCCGCGGCCATCGAGAACTCGCGGATGCCGAAGTGGATGGTGCGGCCGTAGGGGTTGGCGCTGGGCAGCGGGTTGTCCTTCGGCAGGAAGGAGCTGTCCTTGTCGATGGTGGTGTTGTTGGAGCCGGCCAGGTCGGCGGAGCCGCCCCACAGTTCGGGGATGACGGGGCCGAGGGTCTGGAGAGTTTTGCCGGAGGCGGCGCGGGTGGCGACGCTCTTGCCGGGTTCGAAGACGGGCAGGGCGTCCTGCCAGCCGGCCGGCAGGGTGCCGGTGCTGATGCGGTCGTACTCGGCGGCGCGTTCGGGCTGGTTGGTGCGCCATTCCTGGAAGGACTTCTCCCACTCGGCCCTGGCCTGGTGGCCGCGTTCGAGGGCCTGGCGGGTGTGGGCGAGGACGTCGTCGGCGACGGCGAAGTGGGCCTCGGGGTCGAAGCCGAGGACGCGTTTGGTGGCGGCGACCTCCTCCTCGCCGAGGGCGGAGCCGTGGGCGGCCTCGGTGTTCTGGGCGTGCGGGGCGGGCCAGGCGATGATGGAGCGCATCGCGATGAAGGACGGCCTGTCCGTGACCTGCCTGGCGGCCTCGATGGCGTTGTAGAGGGCGTGCGGGTCGAGGTCGCCGTCCGGCTTCGGGGCGACGCGCTGCACATGCCAGCCGTACGCTTCGTAGCGCTTGACGGTCTCCTCGGAGACGGCGGTCTCGGTGTCGCCCTCGATGGAGATGTGGTTGTCGTCCCAGAGCAGGATGAGGTTGCCGAGCCGCTGGTGGCCGGCGAGCGAGGAGGCTTCGGCGGAGATGCCTTCCTGGAGGCAGCCGTCGCCGGCGATGCAGTAGATGTAGTGGTCGAAGGGCGAGGCGCCGACGACGGTGTCGGGGTCGAACAGGCCGCGTTCGTAGCGGGCGGCCATGGCCATGCCGACGGCGTTGGCGACGCCCTGGCCGAGGGGTCCGGTGGTGGTCTCGACGCCCTTGGTGTGGCCGTATTCGGGGTGGCCGGGGGTAAGGGAGCCGAGGGTGCGGAAGGCTTCCAGATCGGCGAGTTCCAGGCCGAACCCGGCGAGGTAGAGCTGGGTGTAGAGGGTCAAGGAGGAATGGCCGGCGGACAGGACGAAGCGGTCGCGGGCGACCCAGTCGGGGTCGGCGGGGTCATGCCGCATCACCTTCTGGAAGAGGGTGTAGGCGGCCGGTGCCAGGCTCATCGCCGTACCCGGATGGCCGTTGCCGACTTTCTGTACGGCATCGGCGGCCAGGACGCGCGCGGTGTCCACCGCCCGCTGGTCCAACTCGGTCCACTCGAGGTCTGTGGTGGTCGGCTTGGTGCTCACCCTGAGTCAGGGCTCCTCTCCACATGTCAATGCCGGTGCGCTGGGGCGCCCACCGGCCGCTCTGAGCCTACCCCCGTGAGTACGCGCGTTTTCTCCCCGCTTTCCAGACTGCCGGGACTCGCGGCGATCCGCCTCCCGACCGGGGCGTACGACCTTCCACAACTGAATACGGACCCGCTCGTCCGAGTGCTCAATCGAGCCCTGGCGCGCACGTCGGCCAACCCCCGCAAACACGACCCGACCCCCGCGAAGGCCGAGGTATGGGCAACGTCTACAGTGGCGTGGTACGCGCGAGCCTTTACCGGGACTTCACGGGGGGAGGCTTGCTGGGATGTCTCTGTCAGGGGTGTGCGTGACGGCCGTCGAATCCCGTCCTGGGGGCACCTCCCAGGCCCTTAAGGCACTGGGGGAGGGGGTAATCGGTGCGAGCCAGAGCCCGGTCCACCGGCCGTTCGGGGCCCGTGTCGGGGCCTTCGTGGCACTGACCAAGCCGCGGATCATCGAGCTGCTGCTGATCACCACCGTGCCGGTGATGTTCCTGGCGCAGCAGGGGGTGCCGGACCTCGGCCTGGTCCTGCTCACCTGCCTCGGCGGCTACCTCTCCGCGGGCGGCGCCAACGCGCTCAACATGTACATCGACCGCGACATCGACGCGCTCATGGACCGCACCTCGCAGCGCCCGCTGGTCACCGGCATGGTGAGCCCCCGCGAGTGCCTCGCGTTCGGCATCACGCTGGCGGTCGTCTCGACGCTGCTGTTCGGGCTGACCGTCAACTGGCTGTCGGCCTGGCTGTCACTCGGAGCGCTCCTCTTCTACGTCGTCGTCTACACGATGATCCTCAAGCGGCGCACCTCGCAGAACATCGTCTGGGGCGGCATCGCCGGCTGCATGCCGGTGCTCATCGGCTGGTCGTCCGTCACCGACTCGATGTCCTGGGCGCCGGTCATCCTCTTCCTCGTCATGTTCTTCTGGACGCCGCCCCACTACTGGCCGCTCTCCATGAAGGTCAAGGACGACTACGCGCGCGTGGGCGTGCCGATGCTGCCCGTGGTCGCCTCCAACAAGGTGGTCGCGAGGCAGATCGTCGTCTACAGCTGGGTGATGGTCGCCGTCTCCCTGCTGCTCACCCCCCTCGGTTACACGGGCTGGTTCTACACGCTGGTGGCCCTGGTGGCGGGTGGCTGGTGGCTGTGGGAGGCGCACGCGCTGCAGAACCGGGCGAAGGCCGAGGTGACCGGCGGGAAGCTCAAGGAGATGCGCCTGTTCCACTGGTCGATCACCTATGTGTCACTGCTGTTCGTGGCGGTGGCCGTGGACCCGTTCCTGCGCTGACACACATCACAGCGCCCTGCTCTCGCCAGCCCGTCTACTCGTGAGTAGCATCGCGGTCATGGCAGACACGCAGCAGGTTGACCGGAAGGCCGAGCGCACGGCGGCGCGCCTCGCCAGGCAGATCGGCGCCTTCGCCAAGGCCCACGGCGGTGCCGAGGGCCAGCTGGCCTACATCGGCGAACGCGGCGCCCGGATCGTGCTCGTGGGCGAGGACGGCGGCTGGGGCGACCTGGTGGCCCCGACGTACGAGATCGCCGAACGGGCGGTGGCGAAGTCCGGCATCACGGTCCACGAGTCCTTCGACGGCGAGTTCGCGGCGAAGGTGCGGACGGGCGCGTACGAGTGGAAGCGGATGGCGGGCATTCAGCTCGGGGGTCGGATCGGGCGTTGAGCAGGCGCCTCTCGGCGTCCCTCGGCGCCTCTTCGGGGACGCGGTCGGCCGCGTGATCGGCCACGGACGAACCCGCAGCCGCCCGAACAACCCGCAGTCCCGGGTCGAGCCGCGACCTTAAGTCCCGTTCACCCGTTAAGACGGTAGGCATGCATACCGTCCACGCGGGGAGCCCGGATGATCGACACGCCGTCCCTGGTGGACCAGTACTGCCACGGAGTGCTCCGCACCGAACTGGGCCTCGGCACCTTCGAGGCCCGGCTCGCCCGCACCGAGGGGCCGCCCGCCCCGGGCACCACCCTCTTCGACACACAGACCGGCTTCGCCGTGCGCCGCTGGTGCCCCCCGCTGCTCGGCCTCGAACCGCACTGCACGCCCGCGCGCTACCTCGCCCGGCGCCGTGAACTCGGTGTGCTGGAAGCGGGCCGCAGGCTGCTGCGGGGCAGCGGCATCACCACCTACCTCGTCGACACGGGACTGGCCGGCGACCTCACGGGCCCCGACGAGATGGCGTCCACCGGTGCCGCCGAGGCCCACGAGATCGTGCGCCTGGAACTCCTCGCCGAGCAGGTCGCCGACACCTCCGGCACCGTCGAGTCCTTCCTCGCCAACCTCGCCGAATCGGTGCACGGGGCCGCCGCGCACGCCGTCGCCTTCACCTCCGTGGCGGGGGTGCGGCACGGGCTGGCGCTCGCGCCCGAGCCGCCCGGGCCCGGCGAGGTGCGCGGGGCGGCGGGCCGCTGGCTGGCCGGGCGCCGGGTCGGCGGGGAACTCGACGATCCGGCGCTGCTGCGCCATGTGCTGTGGATCGCGGTCGCCTCGGGCCTGCCGCTCCAGCTGCACGCCGGGCTCGGCGAGCCGCGCTCACGCATCGACCGTACGGACCCGGTGCTGCTCACCGACTTCGTGCGGGCCACCGCGGGCCTCGGCACGGACCTGGTGCTGCTGCACGGCTACCCGTACCACCGGCACGCCGCCCATCTCGCCGGGGTCTTCCCGCATGTGTACGCCGACTTCGGCGCCGCGCTGGTGCGCACCGGCGCCCGCGCGGCCGGTGTCCTCGCGGAGGTCCTGGAGCTGGCCCCCTTCGGCAAGATCCTCTTCTCCAGCGGCGCGCACGGGCTGCCCGAACTGCACGTCGTGGGCGCCCGTCTGTTCCGCGAGGCGCTCGGGCGAGTGCTGGGCACCTGGGTCGCCGAGGGCGCGTGGTCGCTGAGCGACGCGCAACGGGTGGCACGCCTGATCGCGGCGGAGAACGCGCTGCGGGTCTACGGCCTGGGGGACTGAGACGCACTCACGCGCACGCCTGTGGCGTCCGCCCTCACGCGTGCCCTGTGGCGTCCGGTCCTGCGCGCCCGTCCGCCGCATGCCCACGCGCGCGTGCCCTGCTCACGGGCTCACGCGCGCGTGCCGTTGCGTGGCGCTCACGCGTGCGTGGCGACCGGTGTCTCCAGCGAGGGGCCCGGCAGCGTGGCCGTCGCTTCGGGGCGCTCCCGCAGCGACAGCTGCACGCGCAGCACCCAGATCCACATCACACAGGAGCCCAGCATGTGGGCGCCCACCAGGACCTCGGGGAGATGCGTGAGGTACTGGACGTAGCCGATCGCGCCCTGGCACAGCAGCAGGATGAACAGCTCGCGCGTGCGGTCCCGCGGACCCTTGGGTGCGTCGACCGCCTTGAGGACGAACCACAGGGCGAAGGTCAGCGTCACCACGATCCAGGCGAGCACGGCATGCAGTTCGGCGACGGCCGCCCAGTCGACCGGGATCCGATCGACCTCGCTGGAGTCGCCCGCGTGCGGTCCCGCCCCGGTCACCACCGTGCCGACGGCGATCAGTAGGACGGACGCGGTCACCAGGACCCGCACCAGCTGCTGCACGGCCTGGCCGACCAGCGGGCGCGGCGCCCCGTCGCCCTCGCGGCTGCGCTGCCACATCACGGTGGCGACGGCGATGAGCGCGGTGGACAGCAGGAAGTGGGCCGCGACCGTGTACGGGTTCAGCCCGACCAGGACGACGATGCCGCCGAGCACCGCGTTGCCCATGACCACCCAGAACTGCGCCCAGCCCAGCCGGGTGAGGCCGGGCCGCCACGGCTGCTGCGCGCGGGCGGCGATGATCGCCCAGCCCACGGCGGCGCACAGCACATAGGTGAGCATGCGGTTGCCGAATTCGATGACGCCGTGCAGGCCCATGGCCCGGGTGGTGGTCAGCGAGTCGTCGGTGCAGGTGGGCCAGGTCGGGCAGCCGAGGCCCGAGCCGGTCAGCCGGACGGCACCACCGGTGACCACGATGACCACCGACATGACGAGTGCGGTGAGCGCCGCCCGTTGGACCGTGCGGGGGTTCGGGGTCCAGCGGGCGGCGATGAAGGCGAGCGGGTTGCGCACGGCCGCTGCGGCATCGGCGCGGGTCAGCTTTGGCACGCGCACCATGGTAGGCCGCCGCTTGTGCACGCGTTCACGAGGGTCACTCCCAGCGGAAGAAGCGTCCGGCCGCGGCCAGGCCCATGACCGCCCACCCGGCGAGGATTCCCAGGTCGCCCCACGGCATCCCGGCCCCGTGCTGGAGCACGTCCCGCAGCCCGTCCGACAGCGCCGTGACGGGCAGCAGCGCGAGCGCGTCCTGGACGCCGGAGGGGAACTTGTCGAGCGGGACGATCACACCGCCGCCGACGAGCAGCAGCAGGAAGACCAGATTGGCGGCGGCCAGTGTCGCCTCCGCCTTCAGCGTGCCCGCCATCAGCAGCCCGAGCCCCGAGAAGGCGGCCGTGCCGAGGACCAGCAGAAGCAGCACGGCGGCCACGGCGTTGGTCCCGCCGTGCGGCGACCAGCCGAGCGCGAAGGCGATCGCCGTCAGCAGGACCACCTGGAGGACCTCCGTGACCAGCACGGACGCGGTCTTCGCAGCCATCAGCCCCCAGCGCGGCAGCGGTGAGGACGCCAGCCGCTTCAGCACGCCGTAGCGCCGTTCGAAGCCCGTCGCGATGGCCTGGCCGGTGAACGCCGTCGACATCACGGCGAGCGCCAGGATGCCGGGCGCGAGGAAGTCCACCGCCTTGCCCGCGCCGGTGTCCACGATGTCCACGGCGCTGAACAGCACCAGCAGCAGCGTCGGGATCACGACCGTCAGCAGCAACTGCTCGCCGTTGCGCAGCAGCAGCCGGGTCTCGAACGCGGCCTGGGCCGCGATCATGCGGGGGAGGGGCGCCGCGCCGGGCGCGGGGGTGTAGGTGCCCACGGTGGTCACGAGCGCAGCTCCTTGCCCGTCAGTTCCAGGAACACGTCTTCGAGGGTGTGCCGTTCGACGGAGATCCGGTCCGGCAGCACTCCGTGTTGGGCGCACCACGAGGTCACCGTTGCCAGCAGTTGCGGATCGACCTTGCCGACGACCTGGTAGGAGCCCGGGGTCAGCTCGGCGGCGGTGCAGTCCGCCGGGAGCGCCTTCAGCAGGGAACTCGCGTCGAGGCCCGGTCGCCCGGTGAAGCGCAGCGTGTTCTCCGCGCCGTCGCGGCACAGCTCGTCGGGGGAGCCCTGGGCGATGACCCGCCCGGCGTCGATGATGGCGACGTCGTCGGCGAGCTGTTCGGCCTCCTCCATGGAGTGCGTGGTGAGGATCACGGAGACGCCGTCGGCGCGCAGATCCCCGATCAGGTCCCAGGTGGCGCGGCGGGCCTGCGGGTCGAGCCCGGCCGTCGGCTCGTCCAGGAAGACCAGCTCCGGGCGCCCCACGACGGCCATGGCGAGCGCCAGCCGCTGCTGCTGCCCGCCGGACAGCCGTCGGTACGAGGTCCGCCCGCAGCCGCCGAGCCCGAGCCGTTCGATGAGCGCGTCCACGTCCAGCGGACGGGCGTGCAGCGCGGCCACATGGCGCAGCATCTCCTCCGCCCGGGCGCCGGAGTACACCCCGCCGGACTGGAGCATCACGCCGATGCGGGGACGCAGCCCGGCGGAGTCCCGCACCGGGTCGAGGCCCAGGACGCGCACCGTGCCGGCGTCCGGCCTCCGGTACCCCTCGCAGGTCTCGACCGTGGTCGTCTTGCCCGCCCCGTTGGGGCCGAGTACGGCGGTCACACCCGTCTCGGCCACCAGGTCGAGGCCGTTCACCACGGTCTTCGTGCCGTACCGCTTCACCAGGGCCTGGACCTGGACCACAGGCTCACTTCGCATGGCTCCAGAGTCTAGGGATGCCGCCTGGCGCTCAGACCGGCGGGTGCGGGAACTCGTCCGTGCGGGGCCGGTGCATCGCCAGCCATCGCCCGGCGTACGCCACGGCGTCCGCCAGGGGGAACAGGCGTGCGTCGGCGGCGCCCACCGTGCCCCGCACGACGGGCCGGTCCCGTTCGAAGTCGTGCCCCAGCTCGTCGAAGCGCTCCGAGCTGATCGACACCTCGGTGACCCGCTCCCAGCCGTCCGGTCCTGGCCGGCCCACCTCGACCAGCGGAGCCGGGATCCGGTACTCGGCCAGGTGGAAGGCGGTGCAGCTGTCGTAGCCCGCGCCGAGCAGCAGCACCCGCGCGCCCAACTGCTCCAGCCGGGCCAGCGGGCTTTTCTCGCCCAGCCGGCAGTCGGGCGCGTGCCCGGCGACGATCTCGGCGGCGCGCGGGCCGAGCGCGGCGAAGGAGGTCTGCGGGTGCGCGCTGCGCAGGGCGCCCGGCCAGGTCCGCACGGTCTCCGGGATGATGCCGACCCCGCGGGTGGGTGTGGTGTGCGGGTCGTAGCGGGGCATCGAGGCCCGGATGGTCTCCCACCACTCCTCGGGCACCGGAGGGCTGCGCCAGACGGCCGGATCGGAGAGGTCGCCGGACTGGGCGGGCACCACGAGGGTGCCGTCCGGCCCGAGGGCGTCGAGCAGGCCCTGGACCACGGCGACGGCGCCGCCGCACACCCAGCCGAGCGAGCTGAGCGAGCAGTGCGCCAGCAGGATCTCGCCGGGTTCGACGCCGAGCGTGCGCAGCCGGGCCGCGACGGTGTCGCGGGTGACGAGCGGGCCGGTCACGGTTTCGGGCATGGCCCGGGAGTCTGCCGGAAGCGGTGGCGCGGCGCCATCGCATTGGCCGGGGCCGATGATCGATCAAAGATCGTTTCCGCAGGTGAGATTAGGTTTACCTAAGTGACCCGGGGAACCGTCCGCCCGGTGGGACGCGGCTTGTCAGGCTCCGAGGAATTACGCAACAATGGCGTTGTGAAAAACGTCGGCGAGGCTCGGGAGACCCCCACGGGGGCCGTTCAGGAAGAGCTCGTGGCCGGGTTGCGCTCGGATCGCTCCACGCGCAACCGGGTCGCGCGGTCCATCCTGGACCACGGCCCGTCGACCGTCGCCGAGCTGGCGGGACGACTGGGACTCACCCAGGCCGCCGTGCGCCGGCACCTGGACGCCCTGGCCGCCGACGAGGTCGTCGAGGCGCGCGAGCAGCGGGTGTACGGGGCGCGGACCCGTGGCCGTCCGGCCAGGGTCTTCGCGCTCACCGACTGCGGCCGCGACGCCTTCGACCAGTCGTACGACAAGCTCGCCGCGGACGCGCTGCGCTGGATCGCAGACCGGGAAGGCGGCCCGGAGGCGGTCACCGCCTTCGCCCGCGCCCGGATCGCCGCGCAGGCGAGCGCCTACCGCAAGGCGATCGAGGCCGCCACGCCCGACAAACGCGCCGAAGCCCTGGCCAAGGCCCTGAGTGTCGACGGGTACGCTGCTACGGCGCGCAGCGCACCGGTCGGCGAGCAACTGTGCCAGCACCACTGCCCGGTCGCACACGTCGCCGAGCAGTTCCCGCAACTGTGCGAGGCGGAGACGGAGATCTTCGCCGAGCTGCTCGGCACACACGTCCAGCGGCTGGCGACCATCGCCCATGGCGACGGTGTCTGCACGACATTCATCCCCAAGATTTCCACTGACTCATCTGCAAGTACGGCCGGGAGGAACCCCGCATGACTCTCCCCACGGAGACTGCCCACCCCGAGCTCGAGGGTCTGGGCACGTACGAATACGGCTGGGCCGACTCCGACGAGGCCGGTGCCGCGGCGAAGCGCGGCCTGAACGAGGGGGTCGTCCGCGACATCTCGGCGAAGAAGTCCGAGCCGGAGTGGATGACCAAGCTGCGCCTCAAGGGCCTGCGACTCTTCGAGAAGAAGCCCCTGCCGAACTGGGGCTCGGACCTGTCGGGCATCGACTTCGACAACATCAAGTACTTTGTGCGCTCCACGGAGAAGCAGGCGGAGTCCTGGGAGGACCTGCCCGAGGACATCAAGAACACGTACGACAAGCTCGGCATCCCCGAGGCGGAGAAGCAGCGCCTCGTGGCCGGTGTCGCAGCGCAGTACGAGTCGGAGGTCGTCTACCACCAGATCCGCGAGGACCTGGAGGAGCAGGGCGTCATCTTCCTCGACACCGACACCGCGCTGAAGGAGCACCCCGAACTCTTCAAGGAGTACTTCGGGACCGTCATCCCCGCCGGTGACAACAAGTTCGCCTCGCTGAACACCGCCGTGTGGTCCGGCGGCTCCTTCATCTACGTCCCGCCGGGCGTGCATGTGGAGATCCCGCTCCAGGCGTACTTCCGCATCAACACCGAGAACATGGGCCAGTTCGAGCGGACCCTGATCATCGTCGACGAGGGCGCCTATGTGCACTACGTCGAGGGCTGCACCGCGCCGATCTACAAGTCGGACTCGCTGCACTCCGCGGTCGTCGAGATCATCGTCAAGAAGAACGCCCGCTGCCGCTACACGACCATCCAGAACTGGTCGAACAACGTCTACAACCTGGTCACCAAGCGCGCCGTGGCGTACGAGGGCGCGACCATGGAGTGGATCGACGGCAACATCGGCTCCAAGGTGACGATGAAGTACCCGGCCGTCTACCTGATGGGCGAGCACGCCAAGGGCGAGACCCTCTCCATCGCCTTCGCGGGCGAGGGCCAGCACCAGGACGCGGGCGCCAAGATGGTCCACATGGCGCCGAACACGTCGTCCAACATCGTCTCCAAGTCGGTGGCGCGCGGCGGCGGCCGCACCTCCTACCGCGGTCTCATCGAGATCGGCGAGGGCGCCCCGGGCGCCAAGTCGAATGTGCTCTGCGACGCCCTGCTGGTGGACACCATCTCCCGGTCCGACACGTACCCGTACGTCGACGTCCGTGAGGACGATGTGTCCATGGGTCACGAGGCGACCGTCTCCAAGGTCTCCGAGGACCAGCTGTTCTATCTGATGAGCCGCGGCCTGTCCGAGTTCGAGGCGATGGCCATGATCGTGCGCGGCTTCGTCGAGCCGATCGCCAAGGAACTGCCCATGGAGTACGCGCTGGAACTCAACCGGCTGATCGAGCTGCAGATGGAGGGCGCGGTCGGCTGATCGCCGGCCCGCGGTCCCCGTCAAGCCCTTACGCAAGAAAGCGAGCAATACGACAGCCATGGCTGAGGCCCAGACTTCCCCCACGTTCTCGACTTCGCTCGGACCGGGGGGACCCCCACCGGTGGGCTCCACCACCTCCGGCCAGATCGCGGTGGCCGCCGAGTCGACCGTCGCCACGCGCATGAGCGCGCCGCCCTCCTTCGACGTGGCGGACTTCCCGGTGCCGCACGGCCGCGAGGAGGAGTGGCGCTTCACCCCGCTGGAGCGGCTGCGCGGCCTGCACGACGGCAGCGCGGTCGCCACCGGCGGCGGTGTGCGGGTGGACGTCCAGGCCCCCGACGGCGTCACCGCCGAGACCGTCGGGCGTGACGACGCGCGGCTCGGCCGTGCGGGCACTCCGGTGGACCGCGTCGCCGCCCAGGCGTACTCGGCCTTCGAGAAGGCATCGGTGGTGACCGTCCCGAAGGAGACCGTCCTCACCGAGCCGATTCGCATCACCGTGCACGGCGAGGGCGGCACCGCCTTCGGCCAGCAGATCATCGAGCTGGGCGCCTTCGCGCAGGCCGTCGTGGTCATCGACCACACCGGTGACGCGGTGCTCGCCGCCAACGTCGACTTTGTGCTCGGCGACGGCGCCCAGCTGACCGTCGTCTCCGTCCAGGACTGGGACGACAAGGCCGTGCACGTGGCGCAGCACAACGCCCTCGTCGGCCGGGACGCCTCCTTCAAATCGGTCGTGGTCACCTTCGGCGGCGATGTCGTACGGCTGCACCCGCGCGTCACCTACGCGGGCCCCGGCGCCGAGGCCGAACTGTACGGCCTGTACTTCACGGATGCCGGCCAGCACCAGGAGCACCGCCTCCTGGTCACCCACAACACCCCGCACTGCAAGTCGAACGTCGCCTACAAGGGCGCGCTCCAGGGCGACGACGCGCACGCGGTGTGGATCGGCGACGTCCTGATCGAGGCCAAGGCCGAGGGCACCGACACCTACGAGATGAACCGGAACCTGGTGCTGACCGACGGCGCCCGCGTCGACTCGGTGCCGAACCTGGAGATCGAGACCGGCGAGATCGTCGGTGCCGGCCACGCCTCCGCCACCGGCCGCTTCGACGACGAGCAGCTCTTCTACCTGATGGCCCGCGGTATCCCCGAGCGCGAGGCCCGCCGCCTGGTGGTCCGTGGCTTCTTCGCCGAGCTGGTCCAGCAGATCGGCGTCGCGGACATCGAGGAGCGTCTTCTCGCGAAGATCGAAGAGGAGCTGGAGGCGTCGGTCGCATGAGCGCCTTCGTACGCGTCTGTGGGCTGAGCGAGCTGACGGAGGACACCCCGAAGCGGGTGGAGATCGACAGCACGCCGATCTCGGTCGTCAGGACCGAGGGCGAGGTGTTCGCGATCAACGACATCTGCTCGCACGCCAATGTCTCGCTCTCCGAGGGCGAGGTCGACGACTGCCACATCGAGTGCTGGCTGCACGGCTCGCGCTTCGACCTCCGCTCGGGAAAGCCCGACGCCCTGCCCGCGACGCGCCCCGTCCCCGTATACCCCGTAAAGATCGAAGGGGACGACGTGCTCGTCTCCCTCACCCAGGAGTCCTGAGAGGGCACCCATGGCAACGCTTGAAATTCGAGACCTGCATGTCACCGTCGAGGCCGACAACGCCACGAAGGAGATCCTCAAAGGCGTCGACCTCATCGTGAAGCAGGGCGAGACGCACGCCATCATGGGCCCCAACGGCTCGGGCAAGTCGACCCTTGCCTACTCGCTCGCGGGCCACCCGAAGTACACGATCACCGGTGGCAGCGTCCTGCTCGACGGTGAGGACGTCCTGGAGATGACCGTCGACGAGCGCGCCCGCGCGGGCCTGTTCCTGGCGATGCAGTACCCGGTCGAGGTCCCCGGCGTCTCGGTCTCCAACTTCCTGCGCTCCTCCGCCACCGCGATCCGCGGCGAGGCGCCCAAGCTGCGTACCTGGGTGAAGGAGGTCAAGGAGACCATGGAACGGCTCCACATGGACCCGTCCTTCGCCGAGCGCAACGTCAACGAGGGCTTCTCCGGCGGCGAGAAGAAGCGCCACGAGATCCTCCAGCTGGAGCTGCTCAAGCCGAAGATCGCGATCCTCGACGAGACCGACTCGGGTCTGGACGTCGACGCCCTGCGGATCGTCTCGGAGGGCGTGAACCGCGTCCACGAGAGCGGCGAGGTCGGCACCCTGCTGATCACGCACTACACGCGCATTCTGCGCTACATCAAGCCCGACCACGTCCATGTGTTCGCCGACGGCCGGATCGCCGAGTCCGGCGGCCCCGAGCTGGCGGACAAGCTGGAGAACGAGGGCTACGAGGCATATGTGAAGGGTGGCGCATCCGCGTGACACCGTCCCGCCATGGGCTCCCCGGCCTCCTCGACACCGAGGCGATCCGCAAGGACTTCCCCGTCCTGGACCGGCTGGTCCACGACGGCAAGAAGCTCGTGTACCTGGACAACGCGGCGACCTCGCAGAAGCCGCGCCAGGTGCTGGACGCCCTGAGCGAGTACTACGAGCGCCACAACGCCAACGTCCACCGCGGTGTGCATGTGCTCGCCGAGGAGGCCACGGCGCTGTACGAGGGCGCGCGCGACAAGGTCGCGGAGTTCATCAACGCCCCCAGCCGCGACGAGGTGATCTTCACCAAGAACGCCTCCGAGTCGCTGAACCTCGTGGCGAACATGCTCGGCTGGGCCGACGAGCCGTACCGGGTGGACCACGACACCGAGATCGTCATCACCGAGATGGAGCACCACTCCAACATCGTCCCGTGGCAGCTGCTGTCGCAGCGCACGGGCGCGAAGCTGAAGTGGTTCGGCCTCACCGACGACGGACGGCTCGACCTGTCCGGCATCGAGGAGATCATCACCGAGAAGACGAAGATCGTCTCCTTTGTGCTGGTCTCCAACATCCTGGGCACGGTCAACCCGGTCGAGGCGATAGTGCGCCGCGCCCAGGAGGTCGGCGCCCTGGTCTGCATCGACGCCTCCCAGGCCGCCCCGCACATGCCGCTGGACGTGCAGGCGCTGCAGGCCGACTTCGTGGCCTTCACCGGCCACAAGATGTGCGGCCCGACCGGCATCGGCGTGCTGTGGGGCCGCCAGGAGCTGCTGGAGGACCTGCCTCCCTTCCTCGGCGGCGGCGAGATGATCGAGACGGTGTCGATGCACTCGTCCACGTACGCTCCCGCCCCGCACAAGTTCGAGGCGGGCACCCCGCCGATCGCGCAGGCGGTCGGTCTCGGCGCGGCGATCGACTACCTCACCGCGATCGGCATGGACAAGGTTCTCGCCCATGAGCACGCGCTCACCGAGTACGCGGTGAAGCGGCTGGGCGAGGTCCCGGGCCTGAAGATCATCGGTCCGGCCACGGCCGAGGACCGGGGCGCGGCGATCTCCTTCACACTCGGTGACATCCACCCGCACGACGTGGGACAGGTCCTCGACGAGCTGGGCCTCGCGGTACGCGTGGGACACCACTGCGCGCGACCCGTCTGCCTCCGCTACGGAATTCCCGCGACCACGCGAGCGTCGTTCTATCTGTACTCCACGCCGGCCGAGATCGACGCTCTGGTCGACGGACTGGAGCACGTACGGAACTTCTTCGGCTGAGGGGCGTGCTGACAGGTGAAGCTGGACTCCATGTACCAGGAAGTCATCCTGGACCACTACAAGAACCCGCACGGGCGTGGTCTGAGGGATGGCGACGCCGAGGTGCACCATGTGAACCCGACGTGCGGTGACGAGATCACCCTTCGCGTGAAGTACGACGGAACGACGATCGAGGACGTCTCGTACGAGGGCCAGGGCTGCTCCATCAGCCAGGCATCGGCCTCCGTGCTGAACGACCTCCTCGTCGGCAAGGAGCTGGCCGAGGCGCAGAAGATCCAGGAGACCTTTCTGGAGCTGATGCAGTCCAAGGGCCGGATCGAGCCCGACGACGCGATGGAGGAGGTCCTGGAGGACGCGGTTGCGTTCGCCGGTGTCTCCAAGTACCCGGCCCGGGTCAAGTGCGCCCTCCTGAGCTGGATGGCGTGGAAGGACGCGACGGCCCAGGCGCTGGGCGGAGCCGACGCCGAAAGGAAGACGGCATGAGCGACACCGTGGAGATGAAGCCGGTCTCGGAGGACGAGCTCCGCGAGGCCCTGATGGACGTCGTGGACCCCGAGTTGGGCATCGACGTCGTCAACCTCGGCCTGATCTACGGCATCCACATCGACGAGTCGGCCAATATCGCCACCGTCGACATGACCCTGACGTCGGCGGCGTGTCCGCTGACGGACGTCATCGAGGACCAGGCCAAGTCCGCCACGGACGGCCTCGTCGACGAGCTGCGGATCAACTGGGTCTGGATGCCCCCGTGGGGCCCCGACAAGATCACGGACGACGGCCGCGAGCAGCTGCGGGCGCTCGGGTTCAACGTCTGAGTCCCTGCCGAGTCCCTGCCGCGCTTTGTCCGCGTGGTGTGCGCAAGCGTACGGCGGCACCCCTTAAGGGTGCCGCCGTTCGTGTGGGCGGGGCCGGTCGGTCAGCTCAGCGCGCGCTGGAGGCGGAACGCCGAGTCCGCGCGGTACAGGTCGGTGTCCTGGTACGGGTCCAGCTTGAGCTGGAAGTCCTGGTGGCGCAGAAAGCGGCCCGGGTAGTTCACCGACTCCAGCACGACCGCGCCGGGGTGGGCCGCGGGGCGCGGGCAGAAGGTGGCGTCCTTGCGGAACAGCGCCGAGCCGTCGTCGCGTTCGGCGCGCAGTACGAAGGAGCGGTGGCGCGCATAGGCGCCGTCGGCCGTGGTGAACGAGTAGCAGGAGCCGTCGGCCAGGCCGCCGACCAGTCGGAAGGTGGCGGCCCGGCGGTCCGCGGGCGAGCCGACGGGATCGAGCTTCACCAGGCCGCCGCTGACATGCCAGTAGCGGTCGGGGTAGTTCACCGAGCGGACGGACCGCAGCGCCGGAGAGTCTTCCGAGGTGCCGGACGAGCCGCCGTGCGCGGCGCCGTGCGCCGCGCCGGATCTGGGCGGGCGGGCCGAGGCGGACGAGGGTGACGAGGGGGCCGAGGGGGCCGAGGGGGACGCAGCGGCCCGCGGGCCGTCGTGGTGTGCGGGGGTGTCGGGCGTGGCGGCGGTGGTCGTGGTCGACGTCGGGCCGCTGTCGCCGTGCGGCGGTGCCGTCGTACTCGGCGAGGGCGAGGCGAAGGAGAGCAGCCCGGGGGCGGCGTCCGTGGGTGCCTCGGACCGCACCTGCGCCGACGACTCGTCACCGGTCGGCCGGTCGACGGATATCGCCGTCAGGCAGGCCACGACCGTGGCCGTGGCCAGCCCGCCGGCCAGCCAGAGTCTTCGGGTTCCCGGTGTCCGGGAGGCGTCGGGGGACCAGCCGTGCTCCCAGGACGGGTGCCGCGGTGATCGGGGGGTGGTTTGTGGCATGCGCTGTTCCTCCAGCGGCGCCCTGAGCGGCGGCCGGGGATGTGGGGGCGGGGTGATTGAGGGGTGAAACACTAGTGGAGCCGGAGGGCCGGCGGGGACCGTTTCAGCGAGCGGTTTCTCCGCGATGGCACCCGCCGCGGACGCCGACGGGATGTCACATCCGCAGTCGGCGAAGGCACTGACGCTACATCAAATAGTGCCGTACGGAGCCGAGTTGGGGGCAAGCTGGTCCGGCGCGGGGATGAGCCGGCCGGGGTGTGTCGATGGGCGCGGACAAGGCGGTCCACGTCGCAGGGGAGGACCTGGGACCGGCCAGGGGCGGCCAACTCCCGTGCTGCCGCCGTGTCTCGGTGTCGTCGTGTCTCGGTGGGGCGCCGCGGTCCGTGCCGAGCGGCGCGTGCTGACCCGGCTGCATGAGTCCGGCCCGGTCTCCGTCGGCCCCGGGCCCGCCGCCTTAGAGTTGCGAACAGAATGGGAGTCCGATCAGCGTGCGGGAGCCGACCCCGTGGCCGGGGTGTCGGCCGTACGAACCGCTATGTACGCTCGTACACATGGGGTATCTGCTGCTCTTCGGAGCCATAGCGGCCGAGGTGACCGCCACCACCGCGATGAAGTACAGCGACGGCTTCAGCAGGCCGGGGCCCGCGCTGCTGACCGCACTCGGCTATCTCGTCTCCTTCGTCCTGCTCGCCCAGACCCTGAAGAGCCTGTCGATCGGCACGGCGTACGCGATCTGGTCCGGGGTCGGCACCGCGGCCATGGCGGTGCTCGGTCTGCTGCTGTTCGGGGAGGGGCTGACCGCGATGAAGATCGCCGGGCTGCTGCTGATCATCGGCGGCGTCGTGGTCCTGAACCTGGGCGGCGCGCACTGATGGCCCGGCGCCACGACCCGGACCGACGGCAGCGGATCATCGACGCGGCGATCCGGGTCGTCGGGGAGAAGGGCATCGCGGGGCTGAGCCACCGGACCGTCGCGGCCGAGGCGGACGTCCCGCTCGGCTCCACGACGTACCACTTCGCCACGCTCGACGAACTGCTCGTCGCGGCGCTGCGGCAGGCCAACGAGGGGTTTGCCGGGGTGCTGGTCGGCAGCGGTGTGCCGGACGACACCGAGGGCGACCTCGCGGCCGGGCTCGCACGGGTGCTGGGTCAGTGGCTGGGCGGCGACCGCACGAGCGTCGAGCTGGAGTACGAGCTGTATCTGGCGGCCCTGCGACGTCCCGCGCTGCGGCCGGTGGCCGCGGAGTGGACACAGGAGACGGCACAACGGCTGGCCACCCGGACCGACCCGGTGACGGCCCGGGCCCTGCTCGCCCTGATGGACGGCATCTGCCTTCAGGCCCTGCTGACCGGAGGCGAGTACGACGAGGGGTATGCGCGGGAGGTACTGGCCCGGGTGATTCCCTGACGGATGGGCCTCGGGGTTCGATGGCCCGACGGGTGGGCCTCGGGGTTCGGTGCCGGGCGGGCGCCGCTCGCCGACCGGTACCTGAGACGGTTCGCCGCCGGTTCGCCCGTGCGGGCCCGCCCACGTTAGGTTGCCCTCATGACCGACACGACTGCTCCTCGCACCACCGGCGCCGTGGCCGCCGGGCTCGCCACCGTCGCCGCCGACGGCACCGTTCTCGACACCTGGTTCCCGGCGCCCGAACTGGCTGCCGAGCCCGGTCCGTCCGGCACCGAGTCGCTGTCGGCCGAGCAGGCCGTGCGGTTGCTCGGCGAGGGCGCCGCGAAGGCCGTCGGTCCCGACCCCCGTCGCAACGTCGAGGTGGTGGCGGTGCGCACGGTCATCTCCTCCCTCGACGCGAAGCCGATCGACGCCCACGACGTCTACCTGCGCCTGCACCTGCTCTCGCACCGCCTGGTCAAGCCGCACGGGCAGAGCCTGGAGGGCATGTTCGGCTTCCTCGCCAACGTCGCCTGGACCTCGCTCGGCCCGGTCGCCGTCGACGACATCGAAACGGTGCGGCTCAACGCCCGCGCCGAGGGCCTGCACCTCCAGGTGACCTCGATCGACAAGTTCCCGCGCATGACGGACTACGTCGCGCCGAAGGGCGTCCGCATCGCCGACGCCGACCGCGTGCGTCTCGGCGCCCACCTCGCCGAGGGCACCACGGTCATGCACGAGGGCTTCGTGAACTTCAACGCGGGCACCCTGGGCACCTCCATGGTCGAGGGCCGTATCTCCGCGGGCGTCGTGGTCGGCGACGGCTCGGACATCGGCGGCGGCGCCTCCACCATGGGCACGCTCTCCGGCGGTGGCAACGTGATCATCTCCATCGGCGAGCGCTGCCTGATCGGTGCCGAGGCGGGCGTCGGCATCGCGCTCGGCGACGAGTGCGTCGTGGAGGCCGGACTGTATGTCACCGCGGGCACCCGTGTGACCATGCCCGACGGCCAGATCGTCAAGGCTCGCGAACTCTCCGGCGCCTCCCACATCCTCTTCCGCCGCAACTCGGTCACCGGCGCCGTCGAGGCCCGCCCGAACAACGCGGTCTGGGACGGCCTGAACGAGATCCTGCACAGCCACAACTGACCCGCCCTCCCTGGCCGGTCACCGGGCGTCCTTCCGCCGCTGGGCGGGGGGACGCCCGTGCGCGTCTGAGTCGTCGGCGCGGGGGCGCTCGCGCGTCGGAGTCGGCCGCGGCCCGGGCGGCCGGAGCGGTTCTGCGGGGCCCGTGTCCGGACGTCGGTTCGGGGCTGCTCAGGTCGCCGTGAAGTCCTCGTACAGGGACAGTAGTTGGGCCGTGGTCCCGGGGTCGGCCGGGCGCAGGGGTGGGCGTACCGGGCCCGCGGGGTGGCCGAGCGCGTTCAGGAGGGCCTTGGCGGTGACCGTGCCGGGCAGACCGGCCGCCGTCGTCGCCTCGATCAAGGGTGTGGCCCGCCGCTGGAGCCGGGCCGCTCGCCCCGTGTCGCCCGCGTCGAACGCCGTCAGGATGTCGGCGACTTGGCGCGCTACGACGTTCGCCACCGTGCTGACGCAGCCCGCCGCGCCCAGCGCGTACAGGGCGAGGATGTGCTCGTCGCAGCCCGCGTAGTACGCCAGTTCCGTGCGCGCCAGCACCTTCTGGGTGCCGAGGAGGTCGTAGGAGCAGTCCTTGACGGCCACGATCCGCGGATGGTCCGCGAGCCGGATCATCGTCTCGGGCTCGATGCGAGTGCCGGTGCGGCCGGGGATGTCGTACAGCATCACGGGCAGCCCGCTCGCGTCCACGACCTGTCGGAAGTGCGCCTCCAGCGCGTCCTGTGGGGGTCTGCTGTAGTACGGCGTCACGACCAGCGCGCCGTCGGCGCCCGCCCGCTCGGCGGCCCGGGTCAGTTCGACGGTGTGCCCGGTGTCGAAGGTGCCGACGCCCGCGACGATCGTCGCCCGTCGGCCGACGGCCTCCCGCACGGACCGGACCAGCTCCGCCTTCTCGGTGTCGGTGAGGGTCGGCGACTCGCCCGTCGTGCCGCCCAGTACCAGTCCGTCGCAGCCCTCCGCCACCAGCCGCTCGGCCAGCAGTCCGGCGCCGTCGAGATCGAGCGCGCCCGTCGGGGTGAAGGGCGTGACCATGGCGCACAGGGCGCGGCCGAAGGGGGGAACGGGGCGGTCCGGGTTCGTCATGGCTTCAGTCTCGGCAGGGCGACGTTGTAGCTCCACTTAATTCCTCTACGAGGTGTTGGTAAGCGTTACTGCGGAGTGGTGGGGCGCACGTATCGGTGACCCAGGTCCGACCCGGCGCCGCGGGTCGGCCGTGTCCGCCCACCGACGACTTCGATCGTCTGGACAAAAAAAGTTTTCGGTGGGAGGGTGGGCGCATGCTGGACGTGACCGTGATCGAGGACCCCGAGGCCGCCGCCGTGTCGCTGGACCCGACGAGGGCCCGGCTGCTCGCCGAGTTGGCCTCCGCGCCCGCGTCGGCCGCCATGCTGGCCGGCCGGGTCGGGCTGCCCCGGCAGAAGGTGAACTACCACCTCAAGGCGCTGGAGCGGCACGGCCTGGTCGAGCTGGCCGGCGAGCGCCGCAAGGGCAATGTCACCGAGCGGCTGATGCGCGCGACCGCGGCGTCGTACGTGATCAGCCCGCTCGCGCTGGCCGCCGTACAGCCCGACCCGGACCGCTTCCGGGACCAGTTGTCCGCCCGCTGGCTGCTCGCGCTCGGCGCCCGGCTCGTCCGGGACGTCGGCACGCTGATCACCGGCGCGGCGAAGGCCCGTAAGCGGCTGGCGACGTATGCCCTGGACGGCGAGGTCCGCTTCGCCTCGGCTGCCGACCGCGCGGCCTTCGTCCAGGAGCTGACGGCGGGCGTGAGTGCCCTCATCCGCAAATACGACGCCTCCGACGCCGAGGGCGGCCGGGACCACCGGATCGTCGTCGCCGTCCACCCGACGGTCAAGGACCAGCCCACGGCCGACGCCCAGGCCGCGGTCGACGCCAGGCCCGCGGTCGACGCCAAGCCCGCGGCCGATGACCGGCCCGTGACCACGGACCAGTCCGTGGTCAACGACCAGCCCGCGATCGACGGCCATTCCACCCCGGTCGACGGCTCCGCCCCGATCGACGGTCGTTCCACCCCGGTCGACGACCGGACCACCGCCCGTGACCGCCGCCCGGTCCGGGACCACGCCTCGGTCCGGGAGCGTTCCGCCCCGGAACCGGATCCGCAGTGATCAGGAGCTCCGCCATGTCCAAGGAATTCGAGATCGTCAGCGAGTTTGAGGTCGACGCCACCCCGGAGGAGGTGTGGCAGGCCGTCACCACCGGCACCGGGGGATACCTGTGGCCGATGGAGCCGCCGGAGCCCCGGGTGGGCGGCCGCGGCCCCTTCGGGTCCGCCATCACCGCCTGGGACCCGCCGCACCGCTACACCAACCGCGTCGAGGACGTCGAGGGCATCCCCCAGCAGACCCTCAACCAGCTCGACTACACCATCGAGCCGCGCGACGAGGGCCGCCGCGCCTGGGTGCGGTACGTGCACAGCGGCATCTTCGTCGACGACTGGGACAACCAGTACGACGGCGCGAGCAAGCACACCGAGTTCTATCTGCACACCCTGCGCGAGTATCTGGCCCACTTCGCGCCTCGCCCGGTGGCGTTCGCCACCTTCGACGGGCCCGAGGCGTCCACGGCCGCCGACGCCTTCACCACCGTCGGCCGGGCCCTCGGCCTCGGCGACGACACCGCGCAGGGCGCCCGCGTGCAGGCGCACGGTCCGCAGGGTCGGCTTGTCGACGCCGTCCTCGACTTCCGCAACCCGTACTTCATCGGACTGCGCACCGACAACGCCCTGATCCGCTTCTTCGGGCGCAACCACTGGGGCGCGCCGGTCGGCATCTCCGTGCACGACTTCGCGCCGGACGCCGATGCCAAGGCGAACGAGAGGGCCTGGCAGGGCTGGCTGAACGGGGTGTTCGGCCAGCCCTGAGCGGACGGCGCCGCGGGGGGGGGGCCCCGGCCCCCCCGGGGGGGGCCCCCGCGGCCGGGGCCCCCCGGGCGGTGGCGGCCCGCGGGCGAAGAGGCGGGCGCACCCCGGGGCCCCCCCCACCGCCCCCCCCCCCCCCACCACGGCCCTGCCCTTCCCCCCAGCCGCCCACGCCGCCACACCTGCCGACGCCGCAAGACACTCCCCCGGCGAGACCATCACCCTGCCCGTCAGCGACGCCCTCGCACAGCTCCCCGTCCAGGACGAGGACCGCACCGGCTACACCCGTGACAAGTTCAAGCACTGGACCGACGCCGACAAGGACGGCTGCAACACCAGAGCCGAAGTGCTGAAATCCGAAGCCGTCAACCAGCCCGGGCAAGGCGCCAACTGCACCCTCACCGGAGGCACCTGGTACTCGCCCTACGACAACCAGTACATCGACAACGCGAAGAAACTCGACGTCGACCACCTCGTCCCCCTGGCCGAAGCGTGGGACTCCGGCGCCTCCGCCTGGACCGCGAAGCAGCGCGAGGAATACGCCAACGACCTCACCGATACGCGGGCCCTGATCGCCGTCTCCGCGGCCTCCAACCGGTCCAAGGCCGACAAAGACCCCACCGGCTGGCTCCCTCCCCACATCCCGTACCGGTGCGAATACCTGACCAACTGGATCACCATCAAGACCCGGTACACACTGAGCATCGACCCCACCGAACACAACACCCTCACCCGCGAACTCGCCCCCTGCCCCGACAAACCCATCACGGTGACCCTGGCCCAGTAGCCCGCCATCGCACGCCGGAAAGCCCGAGACCCCCGCCGCTCAACGCGCGCAGCAGGAGCCTCGGGGGCGTTCAGCCGCAGCCGTTGCGGTTGATCTTCAAGGAACGAGTCTGGTCGTTGAGGTTGTAGCCACGCAGATCGTGGATGGAACCGCCGCTGCGGGTGACACACACCCACCGGCCGGCGTAGTTCCGCTTCTCGTAGACGCGGGCAGTGCGGTCACTGTTGTTGCGGATACTGCTGCCGCGGTCACGGATCGAGGACGGCAGATCCTTCACACCCCCGTCCACGGCCCGCCGCACCCACGGCTGCCCACCGAAATCAATCTCCGGGTAGATACACACGTAGCCGGACGGACAGTCGATAGCAGCCCGACCGGCCGTGGTGGCTTCGGAAGCAGAGGCGGGAACACCCGCCAGCGGAGAGAGTGCCAGGGCAGCGACGGCCGCAGCACGCATCACTTTCTTCATCATGACATCAGGCATACGGGGTGCCGACGGCCGGGAGGACGGTTTGGCCTGCCGGTTCACCCCAGCGGAGGAGCGCAGCGGGGTGTACGCCCCGCTGCGGTTCACCCCAGCGGAGGAGCGCAGCGGGGTGTACGCCCCGCTGCGGTTCACCCCAGCGGAGGAGCGCAGCGGGGTGTACGCCCCGCGTGAGCGCCGGCACCGGCGGCGCACTCTCACCGCGGCCCGTCACATGGGACCCGTTCCTTCTACGCCAGGGCCTCGCGAGGGCCGCAAGTGTCCAATAGATGGCGGATCTGATGATCAAGGAGACGCGTCTGATGACGGAGACCGCAGTGGGGAACGAGCAGGCTGAGCAGGTGGGGCAGGCACCGTCGAGTGTGGTGTCGGACGAACAGCCCGTCGCGATGCTGGTTGACCGGGCCCGGAAGGAGGGCTTGCAGCTGACCGGCGAGGGCGGGCTGTTGCAGTAGCTGATCCACGGCGACTGCTCACCTCTTCTCATATGCAGGCCAGCAACCCATCAAGCCCCCGCATTCCAAGGTAAGTTACAGCATTCTGTTAGGAGTTCTTAAGCGTTCCTCGAACTCACCATCGCACGTTGCCGCTTCCCACCGACACAATCAGGCCCAGGCGTGCTGCCTCACGACGTTGGTTCCAGTTCTGCGGTGTCGGCGAAGACACACCCCTTGCGCTTCCTATTTTAGGAATCTACTGTGTTCATGAGGTCAGGGGAGCAGCCCCAGACCCGCACCGGAAGGACCCGGCCATCATGGCGTACATCCCGCCCTCCACCAGCTACGGCACCTGGTGTAACCACGGCGACCGCACGAACACCAGCGTCGAAGCCACCGTCACCGACTACATCGGCGGCGCCGACGCCGAATGGGTCGAGCGGGTCGAGTCCACCGGCGCCTTCGAGCGGATGGCCGACGACTACCGCGGCGCCATCAACGAGGCCCTTCCCGACGGGGTGTCCCTGTGTGGCGACGAGTTCTACGGCCCATACCACGACGAGGACTGCTCGTGGGACGGTGAACTCGACATCAAGGACCTCATCGAGGGCATCGACCTGGGCGCCATCGTCGCCCGTCACGACCCCGACAACGCCTGACAGCCCCATCCCAGCTGCCCCGGCCCGCCGCCGGGGCAGCCCCGTATACGGAGAACCACATGCCCGAGAAGACTTACACCGACCCGCCCGGCATGCCCGGCGATGAGCGGATGACGCCCGCGGAGTTCAAGGTCGTCCGCGAGTTCCTCGGTCTTACCGGGGACTGGCTCGCGACCCACCTGGGCGTCTCGCCTCGCACCGTCAGGCACTGGGAATACGGCAAGTACCCCATCCCCGAGGGGGTCCGGCTGGAGATCGAGGACCTTGAGCGCCGCACGGGCGAGTTCGTCAGCGGCATCATCGAGCAGCTGATGGATCTGCCCGACCCAGGGGTGATCACCTACCGGGGTGACCCCGAGTACCACGCTGCCCATCCGGAGATTGCGTTCCCGGCCTCATGGCACCGCGCTGTCGTTGCCCGCGTCGCACAGGAAGTACCTGCTCTGTCCATCGCGTTCGCCAGCGACGTCGACACTGCTGCACAGCCCTGACCGGCCGTCGCCCTGCGGCCACCAAGTCGGCCCAGAGCCGCCAGAAAGCCCCTCCGCGGCTGGGAGAACGGGTACTCAGGTGTGGCTGTGGCGGCCGAAGAGGGCTTTCAGGAGCCCTGGGGGCTGCTGGGCAAGGTCCGTGCGGCAGCTGGGACAGTGGCGTCCGTCCTCGGACGGGACCGCATCGCTGTAGTACTCGCCGGGCGGGCCGGTGACGGACTGTCCGCAACGCTCGCACGGCGCCGGCGCCGCCGGGCCGGCCGACTGCACCAGATCCGGCTGCTGGTCCCCGGCACGGGCCGGTGCCGGCGCCTGCTGCCCCCGCACGGCCGTCTGCCGCGCTTCCACACGCTCCCTGCGGAACTGTTCCTCGCGGGCGAGGCGGCGTTCTTCATCGATATTGCTTGACGTTGGTGCTGCTCCCACTCGCCCCCGTTTGGGCCGCGGCGAGCTGGGCGTACACGCGGGCTTCATCGCTCCAGTACGACCGAGCACGTGCCCAGCTCGGCCACCTCAACACGGTGCTCAAGGAAGATCTACACAGCGTGCGTGTCACCCAGGCCTACGGGGGCAGCAGCAGCGCCGCGCAGCAGCCTTCCGAGAGACCGCTGAGCAGCAACGCCGGGAACAGATGCGCTCTCAGCTTTATCTGGCGAGGTTCTTCTCCTTTGTGGAGTTTCTCCCCGACTTGGCTACGGCCCTGGTCCTCGCCGTAGGCGCGGTCCGAGTGAACGACGGGACGCTCACAACCAGTGGGATCGTCGCCTTTCTGCTCTACACAGATATGTTCTTCAGCCCCATCCAGCGCGCCTCCCAACTGTTCGACGAATACTAACGCGCTAGGACAGGAACAAGCCGGATCCCCGAACTGCTGTGCACCGAACCAATAGTGACCAACCCGCTCAGGCTGCGTGGAGTTAAACGGGCGGTTGTCCGGTGACCTTGAGATGTACGACCTTCACTACACATACCCGGGTGGGGACGCTAAGAGGATGTCTCACGTGGTGATGTGGTGAGCTGGGGCATCATTGCTGCTTGTGGGTGTCGATCTGTCGCAACGGCTGGTTCCTGACGGTCTGT
>NZ_JBSGBN010000124.1:0-29472 GCF_053601275.1 Streptomyces sp. NPDC004752
CGCTCCCACTCCGCATTCGTCAAAGCCCCACGACCAGTCACACAACACAGCCTGGACCGCAAGCCAGGCGCTGTCAGGAGATCCGAGAAACAGAATCTAGTGCCACCGCGTGCACATATCCGGTGTGGCCGTGAGGGTGCGGGTGGTACGGCCGGTGGCCAGGTCCCACACCTGCACATTGACGTCGTCACCGCCAGAGATGGCGACGGGGCGGCCGTCCACCACCGCCGTCGCCACCGCGTACATCATGCGGCTCTGGCCGGTGAGGGTGCGGGTGGTACGGCCGGTGGCCAGGTCCCACACCTTCAGATTGTCTCGGTCCGTGCTGCTGCCGTAGGTGATAGCAACCGGGCGGCCGTCCATCACCGCCGTCGCCACTGCCGGTCGGAACTGACGCTCCTCCATGAGGACGTGGATGAAGCGGCCGGTGGCCAAGTCCCGCACGCTCACATTGCCTCGGTCCATGCCGCTGCCGCAGGTGATACTGACTTCGGCTCGTCAGGGTGACGCTGGGTCGTCGAGGGTCAGGCCGGTGCCCGCTATGAAGCCGTCGAGGGTGGCGGACCGGTACTGAAGTCGTTTGAGCCGGTTGCGTACGAGTGCTTCGAGCCGGTCGAGGGCGACCACAGCGAGGTTGGCCAGGCTGCGCTTGACGTGCGCCCATACCCACTCGACGGGGTTGAGGTCGGGCGAGTAGGCGGGCAGTAGGAACACCATCAGCCAGGCCCGTTCGGCGATCAGCTCACGTATGGCGTGGGAGACGTGGGTGTTGAGCCGGTCCCAGACCAGCACGACCGGCGCCTTGACGAGTTGATGGACGCCGTCGATCAGCGCGATGAAGTCCCGCTCGCCCATGCTGCGACGTTTGCCTTTGCCCGCTCGGTGCGTGCGCAGCCGGTGGCACAGCCGGGTGCGGGAGCCGGGCCGTATGGCGATCAGCCCGGCCACGGACAGGCGTCCCGATCGTCGGCGCTTCACCGTCACGACCGGGGTGCGGCCGCGCCGGCCCCAGGTGCGTCCTTTGGGCGGCCGGCGGGTGAAGCCTGCCTCGTCCTCGAAGCAGATGTAGCCTCCGCAGGCCGCCCGTGCTCTTTTACCTCGGCCCAGGTCGCCTCCTTCCAGGCGGTGACGGCCTGCTCGTCGCGCTCGGCGACCCGCCGTGCGGGCACCTGCGGGCTGAAGCCGAGCCGGTGCATCAGCCTCGTGGCGCCCGAGACGCTGTAGGAGACGTGGAACTTCCTCCCGGTCAGCGTGGCCACCCGCGCCGCGGTCCACACCGGGTCCTCCACCCAGCCATGCGCGGCTGGCCCCTCGTCGAGGCATGAGGCAGGCTTCTCCAGACAGCGCGGGGACAGACGGCACCGTGACCCGCCCGGGCCACGTGATGCCAGCGCCTGCACGCCGCCTTCCCGCCACAACTGGTGCCACTGGTAGGCCGACTTCAGGCTCACCCGCAGGCGCCGTGCCACCTCCGGCGGCTTGATCTTCTGCTCGAACAGCTCAGCCGCCTGCATCCGTACGGTCTCCCGGCGCTGACGTCCTGCAGGAGTCAGCCCGCCCCCATCCGCATACCTCACACACCACGGATACAGCCGCCACACCGGCCCTATCAGCCACTCCGAGAGAGTTCACCCTGACGAGCCGAAGTCAGTAATCGGCCACTGTGGACGCGTCGGCCAGGAGTCGCGCGATGCCGGTCGGACCGAAGACATTCTGTGTGGCGAGGGCGATGCCGCCATGGAGTCCGGAGTTGCCTTTGAGCTGGGTCGCGGTGATGGTCAGTTTGCGGGTGGCCAGGGGAAGCGCGCGCTGGTACACCGCTGCTCGTACGGCGGAGACCAGGTCGTCGCGGAGTTCACTCAGCGGGCCGGCCAGGATCACGCTGCGCGGGTTGAACATATGGACCAGCATGGCCACCACCTCGCCGATCTCCGTGGCGGCCTGGCGCACGGCGTGCAGGGCGGTCGGGTCGCTGTTGGCGATGCGCTCGGCGAGTACACGCGTGCCGTGGAGCAGGTCGTCGTCGGTCGACTCGGGGATGCCGAGGCCGCGCAGGACGGCCCTGTGGGAGGCGATCGCGCCGACGCAGCCGACGTTGCCGCAGACACACAGGACGGTGCCGCCGCCGACGGCCCGGATGTGGCCGATGTCGCCGGCGGCTCCGTCGGCGCCGCGGTACACCTCGCCGGCTGCGGTGATGAGTCCGGACCCGATGCCGGTGGAGATCTTGATGCACAGAAGGGGCGTCTCCGCCCCGCCTTGTACGGCCTCGCCCAGGGCCATCAGGTTGACGTCGTTGTCCACCACGACGGGGGCGCCGAAACGTGTCCGGAGATAGTCGGCGACGGGGTAGCCGTCCCATCCGGGCATGCCGGTCGGCTGTACCGCACAGCCCTGCTGGAAGTCGACCGGCCCGGGCAGGCCGATGACCGCCTCGCGTACGCGGTCGGGATCGCGGTGATGCTTCTCCAGCAGCTCTCGCAGCCGCTCGGTCACCGCGTCCAGCACCGCCTGGGGACCGGCATCGATCCGGACCGGGACCGTGCTGCGCGCGATGAGCCGTCGGGTGAGATCGGCGATGGCCACGTGGGAGGCGGCGGTGTCGATGTCCGCGACGACGACGGTTCCGGCCTGTGGGCTGATCGTCAGTACCCGGGGCGGCCGGCCCCGGACGGACCGCCTGGACTCGACCTCCAGCAGGATGCCCGTGCCGACGAGGTGGTCGACCTGCTGGCCCACGGTGGACCGGGCCAGGCCGCTGCGCCGGGCGATTTCGGCGCGGTTGGTCGCCTCCCCGGAGACCACGAGACCCAACACCCGGAGCAGGGCCTGGGGGACCGATCCGGGGACAGGTGATTCCTCCGCATAGCCGTCGTCTTTATGCATTCGAGTGACCGTAATCACTACTCCTTGGGTCCGTCAATGGTCCTTTTCTCAGACTGCACTTATGGGGAGTTATACGACATGGCGGTCGAACATTGACCGATTTTAGGACTTGAAGAAAATTAAATGTCCCATCTTGTGCTTGCTGTGTGAACTAAAGCATGGTGATGCGCAGCGCGGCGTTCAGACCGCGGTCGGCTGCTGGACGGCGGAGGTACACACGATGAATGACGCGCTTCGGGTGGTGGTTTCCGGGGCCGGGATGATCGGTGCCGTGCACGCGGCCGCGATCCGGGCCGCCGGGGGCGAACTCGCCGGAGTGGTGGCCTCGACCGCCGAACGCAGCGCGCGGGCCGCCGATGCATGGGGGGCGTCCGCACAGTACCCGGACTTCGCGGCGGTGCTCGCCGACGACAGCGTTTCGGTCGTCCATGTGTGCACCCCGAACTCGCTGCACGTCGGGCAGGCCGAGGCGGCGCTGCGTGCGGGCAAGCATGTGATCTGCGAGAAGCCACTTGCCACCGCGGCCGCCGACGCGGAACGGCTGACGGGGCTGGCGCGGGAGGCGGGTCTGGTGCTCGCGGTGCCCTTCGTCTACCGCTACCACCCCCTGGTCCGGGAGATCCGCGAGCGCCGACTGCGTGGCGAGTTCGGGGCGTGGCAGCTGCTCCACGGCAGCTATCTGCAGGACTGGATGCTCTCCGAGAACGCCATGTCCTGGCGGGTCGACCCGGCCGACGGCGGACCGTCGCGGGCGTTCGCGGATATCGGATCGCACTGGTGTGACCTTGTCGAATGGGTCGCCGGAGTCCGCTTCACCACACTGACCGCACGGCTCGGCACCACCGTCGCCACGCGCCCCGCAGGCACGGGTGCCAGCTTCGCGACGACGGGCGAGGGCCCGCGGGTGCGGGTGCGTACCGAGGACGTGGCGACGGTGCTGCTGCGCACCGACGGCGGTGTCCTGGGCACGCTGACCGTCTCCCAGGTGTCGGCCGGCCGTAAGAACCGGCTGTGGTTCGAGCTCGACGGCTCGGCCGCGAGCGCGGTCTTCGACCAGGAGACCCCCGAGACCGCGTGGCTCGGCGCCCCGGACGGAGCGCGTGTGCTGGTCCGGGACCCGAACCACGGATCGGCCGAGCAGCGACGGCTCTCCCGGCTGCCCGCCGGTCACGCACAGGGCTACGCCGACTGCTTCAACTCCTTTGTGGCCGACGCGCACGCGGCGATCCGAGGCGAAGCGCCCGACGGGATGCCCACCGGGGAGGACGGCGTCCGCTCGGCGCGGCTCGTCGAGGCCGTGCTGACCTCCTCCGCCTCGCTCACCTGGGTCGACGTCGAACCCGCACCGATGGCACCCATAGCCCCCATTGCACCGACAGGCCTGGAGGCCACCGAATGAAACTCGGCATGCTCACCGCCTGCCTACCCCAGCTCTCCCTCGCCGAGATCGCCTCCTGGGCGGGCGCCGCCGGATACCAAGCGCTGGAGGTCGCCGCCTGGCCTCGCACCGGCGGCCGTGACTTCGAGGCGGCCCACCTGCCGGTCACTGGCTTCGACGACCGCGCGGCCGACGAGACCCGGGCGCTGCTCGACCCCCACGGCCTCGGCATCTCGGCGCTCGCCTACTACGAGAACAACCTCCATCCCGACCCCGAGCGGCGGGCCGAGATCCACACCCACCTCAAGGCGGTGGTGGACGCAGCGCGGGCGTTGGAGGTCCCGTTCGTGGGCACCTTCGTCGGCCGCGACTGGACCAGGTCCGTCGCCCACAACCTCGACACGGCCCAGCAGGTCTTTCCCGAGCTCGTCGATTACGCGGGGGAGCGGGGGGTGCGGATCATCATCGAGAACTGTGTGATGGAGGGCTGGCACCCGGACGGCTATCCGGGCAACCTCGCCTACTCGCCCGAGCTGTGGGAGTGGATGTTCTCCCTCGGGCTGTATCTGAACTGGGATCCGTCACATCTGACCTGGATCGGCATCGACCCGGTGACGACCATCGCGCCCTATGCGGACAAGATCGTGCACGCCCAGGCCAAGGACCTCCAGATCCTCCCCGGCAGGGTCGACCGCTACGGCTTCTTCGGCAAGGCGGTACGGCGCGACGACCCGTGGGACACCGGCTGGTGGCGCTACCGCGTCCCGGGCCGCGGCCAGGTCGACTGGAGCGTCGTAGTGGACGCGCTGTACGAGAACGGCTTCTCCGGGACCCTCTCCGTCGAGCACGAGGACCCGGTGTGGAGCGGCACCGAGGAGCGGGTCAAGACCGGTCTGGAGATCGCCCACCGAACCCTGCGGCCTTTGATCGTCGCGTGATCGCAGCTTGACATCCCCCTCACGAACGCAGGAGATCCATGGCTCAGCAACAAGCACGGCACCGCATCGGGATTCTGGGCGCCGGCAACATATTCGGCCGCTACATCGAGGGCCTGCGCACCATTCCGGAGCTCGAAGTGGTCCGTGTGGCCGACGTCGACACGGCCCGCGCGAAGCAGGCCGCGTCCGAGTACGCCATACCGACGTGGGGCGACGCCGACGAGCTGCTCGACGACGACGCCGTCGAGATCGTCATCAACATCACTCCGCCGCGGTTCCACGCGCAGACCGTCATCTCCGCGGTGGAGGCCGGCAAACACGTCTACGTCGAAAAGCCGATCGCGGCCACCGTCGAGGAGGCCCGCGAGGTCCTCGAAGTCGCCGCGTCCAGCGGGAAGTTGCTGGGCTCGGCCCCGGACACTTTCCTAGGCAGCGCCGTGCAGACCGCCCGGCACGCGATCGACACCGGCCTGATCGGCGAACCGGTCGGCGCCACCGCCTTCGTACGCTCCAGCCGCGCCGAGACCTGGCACCCGGACCCCCGCGCCTTCTACGGACCCGGCGGCGGCCCGGTGCTCGACATGGGCCCTTACTACCTGGCCGCGCTCGTCAACTGCCTCGGCCCGGTCCGGCAGGTGTCCGCCGCCACCCGCATCGGCGCGAAGGCCCGCAAGGTCACCAGCCCCGAGCGGGTGGTCGACGAGATCACCGTCGAGGTGCCCACCCACGCCTCGGCCACTTTGACCTTCGCCTCCGGCGCCATCGGCACCACCCTGATGAGCTTCGACGTCTGGGACACCGAGCTGCCGCGCATCGAGATCTACGGCACCGAGGGCACCCTTGCCCTGCCCAACCCCAACTTCTTCGACGGCGATGTGCGCGTCAAGCGCCACCAGGACGAGCACTGGAAGGTGCTCACCCCCGTCATCGAACCCTTCGGCGCCGTGGGCACCCCCGAGCAGCTGCGCCGCGGCCTCGGAGTGCGGGACCTCGCCCAGACCATCGACGGCGGCCCGCACCGCGCCAACCCGCTCTTCGCCTTCCACACCCTGGACGTGCTGGAGAGCTTCGAGACCTCCCAGCGGGAGCGGCGGTTCGTCGAGATCGAGAGCAGCTGCGAGCGCCCCGAGCCCCGCTACGCCCACTGACCCGGCAACCACGCCCGGCCGTCACCTACGGCCACCGCGCCCGGCCACCGAAAGGACCGCAGATCACCATGAAGATCAGGCATGACCGCCTTGCCATCAACCCCCTCCAGTGGGTCGCGAGCGCCGACGGCTGGATCGACCCGACCCTCGCCCCGCAGCTCGACGAACAGCTGAGCGTCATCCGCGGCACGGGCATCAAGGCCCTCCACACCGCCGTCCCCAGCGATCTGACCCCGAAGGCCTACGCCGCGAAGCTCGCCGCCTACGGCATCAGCCCGGCGCCCGGCTACATCGCGGTGCGGCTCACCGAGGACGACGCCGAGCAGCGGACGTTTCGCGAGACCGCGGCGCGCGTCGCCGGACACCACGCGGAGCTGGGCGTGGACACGGTCTTCCTCGCCATGGGGATGGCAAAGGACGCGGAGCGGGTGGCCCGTCCCGCGGTCGGACACCTCGCCGATCAGAGGCGTCTGGAGCGGGTGCGGGACCTCTTGGCCGAGATCGCCGGGATCGTCCGGAGCGAGGGGATCGCCCCCGCCTTCCACCCGCACGTGGGTACCTGGGCCGAGACCGAGGAGGAGACCCGCTTCGTCCTCGACACCGTCGACGCCTCCGTCCTCGCCTTCGGGCCGGACCTGGGCCATCTGACCTGGGCGGGAGCCGACGCCACCCAGCTGGTGCGCGACTACGCGGACCGGGTGGCGAGCGTCCACATCAAGGATCTGGACCTCGGCCTCGCGGTCCGGGCCAGGGAAGCAGGCTGGGACTACCGCAAGACGGTGCTCGCGGGGCTGTGGTCAGAGCCGGGCCAAGGAAACGCGGACATCGAGGGCTTCGTCGGCGCGCTGCCGGACGACTTCGACGGCTGGCTGATCGTCGAGGTCGACCGCGGGGCCCGGCCGACCCCCGAGGAGAGTGTGCGGCTGTGCGGGGAGTGGGCAACAGCGTACGCGTAGCCGTGACCGGGTGACGCGGAAGCTGGACCGGCTTCGTACGGCCGGCGGCAGGACGGTACGGGGGACAACGAGGTGAGCCGAAACGTGAACCAGGTGGAGAGAACATGCGCAAGACAGTGGCGTTCATCGGCGCCGGACTTCTGACAGCGACGGTGACGGCCTGCGGTGGCGGTACGCAGGCCGCCAGCGGCGACAGGACACTGACCCTCGCCGAGCCGGTCACGGCTACGCCGTGGGACCTGGCCAGGGCGAGCATGGGTCCCGAGGCCCAGTACTACCAGCCGGTCTTCGACACGCTGATCCGGCTCGACACCAAGGGCGAGCCGACCCCCAACCTGGCCACGTCGTGGTCGTACGACAAGGCCCAGACGACCCTGACACTGAAGCTGCGCGCCGGGGTGAAGTTCACCGACGGCACCCCTGTCGACGCCGAGGCGGTCCGCAAAAGCCTGCTGCACACCAAGAGCGGCACCGCCAGCGCGGCCGGCGAGATCCAGGACATCACCGGGGTCGAGGCCGTGGGCACGCACACCGTGGCCATCAAGCTGAGCCATCCCACCGCCTCGCTGCTGCCGGCGCTGGGCCAGGTCCCCGGCATGATCGCCGGCCCCAAGGCGCTGAAGGACCCGAAGACCCCGATCGGCTCGGGCCCCTACAAGCTGGACACGGCCGCCTCGACGTCCGGGCAGACGTACACCTACACCCGCAACGCCGACTACTGGAACGCCAAGGCGTTCCCCTACGACAAGATCGTCATCAAGTATCTGGCCGACCCGACCGCGCGCACCAACGCGCTGTTGACCGGACAACTCGACGGGGCGAGCCTCAACCTCAACCGGGTGGCGACCGTCAAGGGCCGGGGCCTGAACGTCATCACCCACCAGCCCGGCGACATCGAGGGGCTCTACATCTGGGACCGGGCCGGCAAGAAGGTGCCCGCGCTCGGCAAGCTCAAGGTCCGCCAGGCGCTCAACCACGCCTTCGACCGGCAGGGCATCATCAAGGCGGCCAAGACCGGTCTCGGCACGCCCACCACGCAGCTGTTCGCCCGGGGCCAGGACGGCTATGACGCGGCGCTCGACGACGCCTACTCCTACGACCCGGCGAAGGCCAGGAAGCTGCTCGCCGAAGCGGGCTACCCGAACGGCTTCTCGGTCATGATCCCGGACCTCTCCGCGATGTTCCCGCAGGAGCAGGCCGCACTCACCCAGTCCCTCAAGGACATCGGCATCAAGGTGAAGCTGGACAACCTGCCCGGCGACCAGATCTTCAGCAGCATGCTCTCCGGCAAATACGCGATGTCCTTCTTCAAGTTGGGCGCCCCCACGGCCTGGGACAAGGTGCAACTGCAGCTGACCTCCAAGTCGACCTGGAACCCCTTCAAATACCACGATCGGAGGGCCGAGGACCTCATCACCCGCATCGGCAGGACGACAGGAGCCGAGCGGACGGCCCTCTTCGAGGAACTGAACCGCTACGTCGTCGACCAGGCATGGAACGCCCCATGGGACGTCGTCTCCTACGCCTACGCCACCGCGAAGGACGTGAAGGCGACCCCGCAGTCCGGCGCCCAGTACCCGCCGATCTACAACTACGCTCCGGCGGCGAAGTAGCCACCGGTCCGTTCCGACGCACGAAAGGAGGAACTGGCCGTGCTTGCCTTCTTGTTCCGGCGCATCGCCGCCGGCGCCGTCCTGGTGGTCGTCGTGGCCACCGCGACGTTCCTGCTCCTCAGCCTCACCGGCACCGATGTGGCACGCAACATCCTCGGTGAGACCGCCACCCGGGATGACGTCAACGCCAAGAGCCATGAACTCGGCCTGGACCAGCCCCTGGTGGAGCGCTACTGGCACTGGGGCGAACAGGCCGCACAGGGGAACCTGGGCAGCTCGTGGTTCACCGGCGACTCGGTGAACCGGTCCCTGGTGGACACGCTGCCGGTCACCCTCTCCGTGGTACTGGCCGGACTGCTGATCGCCGCGGTCCTCAGCGTCGCCCTGGGCACGGCGGCGGCGCTGCGCGGCGGCTGGGTGGACCGCGTCGTACAGTTCGCGGCGGTGCTGGGGACCGCGGTGCCCAGCTTCCTGATCGGCCTGGTCCTTGCGGTCACCCTGGCGGTCCGGCTCGGGTGGCTGCCCGCCACCGGCTACGTCGCTCTTGGCACCTCCGCCACCGACTGGCTCCGCTCGATCATCCTGCCCGCGGTGTCCCTGGCCGTCACCGCGACCGCGGCCACCGCGATGCAGGTGCGCGGCGCGATGATCGACGTACTGCGCGCCGACTTCGTGCGCACGCTGCGCAGCCGTGGCCTGAGCACCCGCAGCGTGGTGTTCAAGCACGCGCTGCGCAATGCCGCCCCGCCGGCCCTGACCGTCATCGCCCTCCAGTTCATCGGCCTCATCAGCGGCGCCGTCGTCGTGGAGAAGGTGTTCGGACTGCCCGGCATCGGAACCCTCGCCAACTCGGCCGCCGTACGCGGTGACGCGCCCGTGCTGCTCGGCACGGTCGTGGTCACCGTCGGCATCGTCGTCGCCATCAATCTGCTGCTGGACATCGCGTACGGCTGGCTCAACCCGAAGGTGCGTGTCTCATGACCGCCGTGGAGACCCCGCCGCCCCTCAAGCGGGACCGCCTCCTGCGCCGGGCGCTGCGCGATCCGCTGGCCGTAATCTGCCTGGCCGTCCTGGTCCTGTTGATCGTCGCGAGCCTGGCGGCACCGCTGCTCAGCGGCTACGCGCCCGACCACAGCGTCATGGCGGACACGCTCGCGCCCATGTCGGGCGCCCATCCGCTCGGGGGCGACGGCGTCGGACGGGACGTGCTGTCCCGGCTGCTGTACGGCGGCCGCACCAGCCTCGTGGGCGGCACGCTCGCCGTCCTCGTCGCCTTCGCGGTCGGCGGGCCGCTCGGTCTGATCAGCGGCTTCTACCGCGGCTGGTTCGACGCCGTGACCGGCTGGATCGTCAATGTGATCATGGCCGTGCCCGCGATCATCGTGATGCTGGTCGTGATGGCGGCCGTCTCGCAGGACCTCAACGTCGCCATGGCCGTCCTGGGCGTCATCATGGCCCCGATGGTCTTCCGCCTCATCCGCGCGTCGGTGATCGCGGTCCGTGAGGAGCTGTACGTGGACGCCGCCCGGGTCTCGGGGCTCGGCGACGGGCGACTCATGCGGCGGCACGTCCTGCCCGTGGTGATCGCCCCGTCCCTCATCCAGGCCACCCAGGTGTTCGCCGTGGCGATCGGCATCCAGGCGGGGCTCGCCTTCCTCGGCCTGGGCAAGGCGTCCCAGGCCAGCTGGGGCGCGATGCTGGGCGACGCCTTCGCCAACATCTACAACGCGCCCGTGCTGCTGGTCTGGCCGGGCGCCGCGATGGGCCTGACCATCCTGGCGTCGAGCCTGCTGGGCAACGCCGTGCGCGACGCGCTGGGCACGGCCGAGCCCCGGGTGGCGAAGCGCCGCAGGCCCGCCGCCCGCAAGCCCGCCGCCCACGGGGCCGCGCCCGCCGCCGGGCACTCCGCGGACCGGCTGCTCACCGTGGAGGGGCTTCGCGTCAGCTACCCGAAGCCCGAGGGCGACAAGACGGTGGTCGACGGGGTGGGCCTCACCGTGGCGCGCGGTGAAGTCCTCGGTCTGGTCGGCGAGTCCGGCTCCGGCAAGAGTCAGACCGCGTTCTCCGTGCTCGGACTGCTGCCCGGCGAAGCCGACGTCACAGCCGATGTGCTGGTCTTCGACGGCACACCGCTGCTCGGCCTGGACACGCGGGCGCTGAACCGGCTGCGCGGCCGCGGCATCGGATACATCCCGCAGGAACCCATGTCCAACCTCGACCCCTGTTTCCGGATCGGCTCTCAGCTCATGGAGCCCATCGCCAAGCACCTCGGGCTGTCCCGGCACGAGGCCCGCGCCAAGGCGCTCGGGCTCCTGGAGCGGGTCGGCATCCCGGACCCGGTGCGGGTGTTCCAGTCGTATCCGCACCAGATCTCCGGCGGCATGGCCCAGCGGGTGCTCATCGCGGGCGCCGTGTCCTGCGACCCGCGGTTGCTGATCGCCGACGAGCCGACCACCGCGCTCGACGTCACCGTCCAGGCCGAGGTGCTGGACCTGATGCGCTCGCTCCAGCAGGAGCGCGAGATGGGGATGATCCTCGTCACCCACGACTTCGGTGTCGTGGCCGACATCTGCGACCGGGTCGCGGTGATGCGGTCCGGGCGGATCGTGGAGACGGCGCCAGTGCGACAGATCTTCGCGGCACCCGAGCATGCGTACACGCGGATGCTCCTGGACTCCACGCTGGAAAGCGGGCCAGCACGCGGCGAGTTGCGTGCCCCGGAGAAGCCCCTCAAGGAGGTGACGTCATGACCTCTCCACTCCTCGAACTTGACGACGTCGTGGTGGAGTACCCCACAAAGGGCCGCGGCGGGAAGCCCTTCCGCGTCCTGCACGGTGTCTCCCTGTCCATCGCGCCCGGCGAGACCCTCGGTCTGGTCGGCGAGTCCGGCTCCGGCAAGACGACCCTGGGCCGGGCCGTCCTCGGCCTCGCCCCCGTCACCGGCGGCGAGATCCGGTACGAGGGAAGGCCCGTCTCCCGGCTCGGCAAGCGGGAGCGGCGGGCGCTCGCCAAGGACATCCAGGTCGTCTTCCAGGACCCGTTCAGCTCACTGAACCCGGCCATGACGGTCATGGACATCCTCACCGAACCGCTACTCGTGACCGGTGTCTCACGCGCGGACGCGGAAGCCCGGGTGCAGAACCTGCTGGACTATGTGTACCTTCCCCGGGACGCGGCCCGCCGACTGCCCCGCGAGTTCTCCGGGGGCCAGCGGCAGCGCATCGCCATCGCACGCGCCCTGTGCCGGGACCCGAAGCTGATCGTCTGCGACGAACCGGTCAGCGCCCTCGACCTGACGACGCAGGCCCGGGTGCTCGACCTGTTCATCGAGATCCAGGAGGCGACCGGCGTGGCATACCTCTTCGTCACCCACGACCTGTCCGTCGTACGGCACATCAGCCACCGGGTGGCCGTGCTGTACCGCGGCGACATCGTGGAGACGGGCCCGGCCGCGCGCGTCACCGAATCACCCGAACATGCCTATACGAAACGGCTGTTGCTCGCGGCGCCGGTGCCGGACCCGGAGCGGCAGGCGCGCCGCCGCGCGGAACGGCTCGGGCAGGCCGCCTCATGAACGCGTACGACGCGTGCTCAGCCACCCTCACCCGGTACCTCGCTCTGTGCGACGTACCCGCAGGCGCGGAGGGTGAGCTGGGCGAGCTGTTCACCGAGGACGCCGTCTGGGAGGGCGGCGGCAGCGCCTACGCCGAGAAGTTCGGCCGCACCCAAGGCCGCGAGGCGATCGTGGAGATGCTGTCGGCCTATCTGCCGCCCCACCCCCACTTCCGTACCAATGTGCACCTCCTGTTCCCCGGCACCATCGACGGCGACGGCCGCGGCGCCCGGGGGAGCTGGCCGATGCAGCAGCTGTCGCGGTACGGGTCGGGCGAGGCCGAGATCGTGATCGCCCGGCTCGACGTGACCTTCCGGCTCGACCCGGACCGGCCCCGCATCTGTGCCTTCCGCACCGAACGACTCTTCACCGCACCGCTGCCGAGGGAGCGATGAACGCCCGCACCATGCTGCTGACCTGCTACGCCGACACCCACGACTACGGCTGGCACCACGTCGACCTGTTCGTGCACGACAGCGCGGGCCGGGAGGTCAACTGGGTCCACTGGCAGGTCGACAGGGACGGCCCGGACGGCGCCGATGCGGCGACCGCGCGCGTCGAACCCACCCTGCGCCGCACCAGCGAGTGGCGCCGCGGGATCAGCGCGGACGGAAGCGAGTACTGGACGGCCCACGCCGCCTGGGGCGACTGAGATGTGTCTGGTGTACATCCTGGACGACGACGAGGAGCTGAGCGCGTCGTTGGCCTGGCTCCTCGAGTCGGTCGGCATCCGCTCGGAGCGCTTCCAGGACGCCCGGGCCTTTCTGCGCTCCTACGACCGGGGCCGCCCGGCCTGCCTGGTCCTTGACGTCCGCATGCCCGAGCTCGGCGGCTTCGATGTCCAGCGACGGCTGAACGAGACGGGCGCCCCGCTGCCGGTCGTCTTCGTCTCCGCGCACGGCGACATCCCGATGTCGGTCCGCGCCCTGCAGAACGGGGCCGTCGACTTTCTGGAGAAGCCCTACGACCCCCAGCACATGCTGGATGTCGTGCAGGCCGCGCGGCGCACGGCCCGCGAGCGCTTTGCGTGGGCGACCCGGCAGAGCGAGATGCGTGCCAGGTTGCGCGGTCTGACCGCACGGGAGCGGGAAGTGCTCGGGCTGGCCGTCGACGGTGTGCCGATCAAGCAGATCGCGGGGCGGCTGGGCATCAGCGCCAAGACCGTCGATGTGCACCGCGCCCGCATCCGGGAGAAGACCGGTGCCGAGAGCATCGCCACGCTCGTGCACGACCTGCTTCGGCTGGGGCTGCGCCTCCCTGCGGGCGAGTGAGGGGAACGACCGTGGACCCCCTCGCGCCCACCGACTTCCGGGAGCTCACCCAAGCCCTGAAGTACTGCGTCCTGCTGCACGACGCCCGCACCTACGAGATCCTCTGGGCCAATCGAGCTGCCTGCGACCTGCTCGGCCGGACCGTCGATGAGCTGCGGCCACTCAAAGCGCCGGACATGAGCAAGAACGCCCGCCAGTACAGCCGCGAACTCGGACACCGCTGGCTCGGGCAGGCCGTCGAGCACGGCACCAGCGCCACCGAGTGGTGCTACCGGTCCAAGAGCGGCGAGGAGATCCTCACCGAGGCGATCGCGATCCGCGTCGACCTGTCGGCGCGGACGGTGGTGCTGGTCCAGTTCCGCGACATCGCCGAGGAGAAGGCGGTCCGACGCGACCTGTTCCGCACCGAGAGCAGGCTGCGCACCTTCCTGGGCAGCCTCGCCGAGGGCATCGTCGTCCTCGACGACGCGGACCGTGTCGTCTTCGCCAGCGAGTCGGCCGCACGGCTGCTCGGCGGGGACCTCCACGGAGCGGACTTCGCCGACTACTGCCACGACGGGGTCGTGCCAGTGCGAGAAGGCCGCTACCGGTTCGCCGCACCCGCAAGCGCATCGCGCTGGTACGCGGCGACCTGCCAGCACATCGAGATCGAGAGCGACCTGCGCGGCCGGATGCTCCTCTTCTACGACATCACCGACCGGGTGCGCGCCGAGGAGGAGCATCGCCGCGACACCCAGCACCTCGACCACCTGGCCCGGTACAACGCGATGGGCGACATGGCGATGGCGATCGCCCACGAGGTGAGCCAGCCGCTCGCCGCCGCGTACAACTTCGTCGAAGGGGCACGCGGCCGACTCGGCACCGGCGACGAGTCCGTGGCATGGGGGCTGGACAACGCCGCCCGGCAGATCGAGCGCGCCCGGCGCATCCTTGGCAGCCTGCGGCAGTACGTCGGCCGCCTGGAGCAGTCCGAGCGACTGACCGACCTCAACGTGATCGTGCGCGACTGCGCGTACTTCATCGAACTGCGGGCCCAGGAACATGCGGTGGCCATAGAACTCGAACTCACCGCCGAGCCGCTGCCTGTGCGCTGCGAGAACGTGCTCATCGGGCAGGTCGTGATGAACCTCGCCTTCAACGCGATCGACGAGATGGCGGGCCGGCCGCGGCCCGACCGCACCGTGCACATCACCACCCGGCGCAGCAGGAACGGCTCCGCCGAACTCGCGGTCCGGGACCGCGGCCAGGGGCCGCCGCCCGGTGACCGGATCTTCGACGGCGGCTTCACCTCCAAGGCGAACGGCAGCGGCATCGGCCTCGCCCTCAGCCACCGCATCATCACCCGTCACGGCGGCCGGATCGACGTGAGCGCGAACCAGCCGAGGGGCTCGGTCTTCCGCTTCACGCTGCCCCCGGCCGCCGCGGAAACAGAAACAGGAAGTACATGACCACCCGATACCAGCACGCCACCCTCATCGACGGAACCGGAGCCGCTCCCGTCCCCGACGCGGTCCTCGTCGTGGACGACGACGGACTGATCGCATACGCGGGGCCGGCGGCCACCGCACCGCCGACGCCCGACGCGACCACGGCCGACCTGGGCGGGAGGACCTTGCTGCCCGGCTTTATCGACTGCCACGCACACCTGTGCATGACCCCGGAACGCGGGCTGATCGCGGGGCTGGCCGCCGACCCGACGGTGGAGACCTTCGAGATCGCGGGACGGCTGCGCGCCACCCTGGACGCGGGCGTGACGACACTGCGCGACCTCGGCGGGGTGCCCGCGGGCTACCGAACCGCGATCGAGCGAGGCCTGATCGAAGGCCCCCGGCTCCAGGTCGCCGTGAAGGTGATCAGCCACACCGGCGGACACGCCGACTGTTCGCTGCCCGGCGGCATCGACGCCGCCCCCCACCTGGGCGAGCTCGCCGACACGGCCGACGAGGTGCGGCTCGCTGCCCGGCGAGTGCTGCGCGCCGGAGCGGACGTGGTGAAGGTCTGCGCCACCGGCGGCATGGGCAGCCCGCACGACGACCCCGACGACGAGGGGCTGACGTGCGAGGAGATGGCCGCCGTCGTCGACGAGGCGGCACGGCACCGCGGCAAGCCCGTGGCGGTGCACGCCCAGGGGAGCGCCGGCATCCGCAACGCCCTGCGGGCCCGGGTCACCAGCGTCGAGCACGGCTACGGCATGACCGACGAACTGTGCGATCTGGCCCTGGAGACGGGCGTGTTCCTCGTCCCCACCCTGTCCACCGTGTTCGCCCCGCTCGACCGGGCGGCGATGGCCGAGCACCACTACCGCAAGAAGAGCCGCTGGTCGGGGATCAGCAAGGAGAACATCGCGCACGCGATCAGCCGGGGTGTCCCCATCGCCCTGGGCACGGACGCGGGCGTCGTCCCGCACGCCCGCAATCTGATGGAGCTGTCGTACCTGGCCGAGTTGGGCATGGAGCCCCTCGACGCGATCACGGCGGGCACCCTGAACGGAGCCCGGCTCCTGGGCGTCGACGACCGGCTGGGTTCCCTGGAGACAGGCAAGACGGCCGACTTCGTGGTGGTAGAGGGGGATCCGCTCCGCGATATCGCCGCACTCGGCAGTCCGGAGAATGTCGTCCTGGTCGCGCAGGCGGGAGCCGTACGGAAAAACCTGCTACGGAAAATCCCCTAGTCGATGCAGTCAATCCCCAATTGTGGGAGGTGAATCACGGCCCCTAGCGTGAAGGGGCGGCGGATAAGAAAACCGCCCGGGAATGCGAGGAGAATCTCCCATGACGCGGACGCCGACTCCCCCGGAAACCCTTGACCAGGTGCTTGCGGTTGTCGCCGAACGGCGGGCCGAGTTCGAGGAGAAGCGGCATGTGCCGCCGGATGTGATCGCCGAATTCAAGCGTGCGGGAATCTACCGGGCCGGGGTCCCGAAGCGTTTCGGCGGGGATGCCCTGCCGCCCGCCGAATTCCTGGCGCTCATCGAGCGCATATCGGAGGCCGACGGCTCTGCCGGCTGGGTCGCCAGCTTCGGCTCGTCCGGCATTTATCTGGCCGCGCTCCCCGAGGCAACCCAGGCGCGGCTGTACGCCGACGGCCCCGATGTGGCCTTCGCGGGCGGCCTCTTCCCGATTCACCCCGCCGAGCGCGCCGAAGGCGGTTACCGGGTCTCGGGGCGCTGGAAGTTCGCCAGCGGCTGCAAGGGGGCGGACCTCCTCGGGGTGGGCATCAAGGCCGGTGACGACCGGGCCGGACGGCCGCTGACCGCGGTGCTGCGCCCCGAACAGGTGGGGATCGTCGAGAACTGGGACGTCATCGGCATGCGCGGCACCGGCAGCCACGACCTGGTCGTCGACGGGGCGGTCGTCCCCGAGGAGTGGACGTTCGTCCGCGGCGGCGAACCCACCGTCGACGAGCCGCTCTACCGCTATCCGGCCGTCCCCTACGCCGCGCAGGTCCTGGCCGTCGTCGGCCTCGGCGTCGCCCGCGCCGCGCTCGACCGGACCATCGCCGCCGGCGGCCGCGCCGGGTACACCGGGGCGCCCAAGCCCGCCGAGCGCGCCACCTACCGCATCGCGGTGGGCCGGGCGGAGGCCGAGCTGCGGTCGGCGCGTGCCTTCTTCTACGAGGCCACTGAGGAGGTGTGGGCGACCGTGGCGGCGGGCGATCCCGCCACGCCCGGGCACGCCAGTGCGCTGCGGCTCGCCTCCGCGCACCTGGCCAGGACCTCCTTCGAGGTCGTCCGGGCCGCGTATCAGCTCGCCGGCATCTCCGCCATCGCGGACGGCAGTCCGCTGGAGCGCGCCCTGCGGGACGCCTCGGTCGTGCCGCAGCACGCCTTTCTTCAGGAGGGTGTGTACGACGGCGCGGGCGCGGTCCTCATGGGCGTCCAGCCCTTCCCCGGTTACCTCTGACAGACAGGAGCCCTCCGTGCCCGAACCCGCGAACGCCCCGCTGCGCGTGCTGTTCTGTATCGGCGTCAACCAGAACTTCTTCGACCTGCCCACCGGCCGGGGCAAGACCGTCTGGGACGGCTTCACCACCATGCTCACCCAGCTGTACGAGCTGCCCGGCGTGACCGTCCTCGGCACCGTCGACGACGACCAGCACATGGTCGGCCCCTCCGACTCCTGGCCTTGGACCTGCTATGTGCTGGCCGATGTCGTCGACCAGCCGACCGTGGCTGCGGCCTGCAACCTATTGCGCACCGTCCAGGTCGGCGAGCACGGCCTGTGGCGCTATATGAAGATCGAGGCGCGCCTCGGCCGCCCGCTGCCCCAGCCGGGGGCCGCCCGATGACCGCGCGTCCGGGGACTTCCGACATCGCCTCGCTCGTCGGCACCGATCGCGTCGCGGGCACCCTCTACACCGACCCGGCCCTCTTCGAGCGCGAGATGGACCGGATCTTCCACCGCACCTGGGTGTGGGTGGCCCACGAGAGCGAGATCGCCAAGGCGGGCGACTTCAAGACGGCCTGGGTCGGCCGCCGCCCGGTCATCGTGACCCGGGACCGCAAGGGCGGGATCAACGTCCTGCTCAACCGGTGCCGCCACCGCGGGGCCAGCGTCTGCGAGACCCCCAAGGGCAACGGCAACGGCTTCACCTGCCCGTACCACGCCTGGTCGTACGCGCTCGACGGCACCCTGCGCGGCATCCCCTACCCCGAGGGCTACGAGGACGTTGTCGAGAAGCAGGACCTGCCGCTGCAGCGGCTCAAGGTCGGCAGCTACGCGGGCATGGTGTTCGCCAGTTTCGACCATGGCATCGAGCCGCTGGAGGACTTCCTCGGCGGGGCCCGGCTGTGGATCGACCGCTTCATGAAGCAGGGCGCGGGCTACCCGGTCAAGGTGCAGGGCGAGCACAAGTTCAGGTTCCAGGGCAACTGGAAGATCCAGCTGGAGAACACCACCGACTGGTACCACTTCCCGATCGTGCACCGCTCCTGGATGTCCTCGGTCGACGCCGAGACCGCGAGCATGCTGTCGATCATGACCGACGAGACCGCAGTCACCCACGCCCTCGGCAACGGCCACAGCGTCTCCGTCTCCGTCGCCGACCATGCCGACCTCGACGTGGACGACGGTACCGAGAAGCTCCAGGACCGCTTCAGCCACATCGTCGAGGAACTGTCCAAGGACATGCCGCCGCAGAAGGTGCGGCGCATTGTCCGCTCGCTGCACGGCGCGGGGTTCAACCTGAATCTCTTCCCGAATGTCGCGATGTCCATGGCCTTTTTCCGCGTCCTGCATCCGATATCGGTGGGCGAGACCGAGATCCGGCACGTCGCCCTCGGCCTCGACGGCGGCCCGGAGATCGTCAATCGTGAACGGCTGCGCATCCACGAGCACTTCCAAGGCCCCTTCGGTTTCGGCAGCCCTGACGACGCCGAGGCCTGGAACCGCGTCCAGCGGGGCGTGGCCGGCAGCGTGGACATGCCGATCCTCGTCAACCGTGGCCTCAGCCGCGAGAAGCCGAACGTCCTGGGCCAGGCCACCTCCCACGCGACCGACGAGACCGGCATGCGCGAGGCGTACGCCATGTGGAAGAGGATGATGAACGATGTCAGCTGACGCCCCCAGCGGGGCGGTCGCGGTGGCGGACCTTCCGCTCGGCGACCCCCGTGTCCTGGCCGCGGTCTCCCTCATCTGGCGTGAAGCCCACCTCCTGGACGCCCGCCGCTACCAGGAATGGGACGGGCTGTGGGCCGAGGGCGGGAAGTACGTCGTCCCGATCGACCGAGAGGCGAGCGACTTCGCCTCCCACCTCAACCTCGTCTACGACGACGACCGGATGCGCCGTATGCGCGTCGAGCGCCTCACCGGAGGATTCTCCATCTCGGCGACCGCGGCGGCCCGGACCGTCCGCTCGGTCTCCCGGTTCGTGGTGACCGGGCGCGAAGAGGACGTGGTCGAGATCTGCTCGGCACAGATCCTGGTCGGCTACAAGCGCGGGGAGACCTTCGTCCTCGCCGCCGACGTCACCCACCGCGTCGTCTTCGGGGCCGATGGCCCGCGCATCCTCCGGAAGATCGTCCAGCTGGTCAACTCGGAGGAAGCCGTCACGGCATCGGGATTTCTGCTGTGAGCCGGCCCGAGGAGGACACCCGCCGCGTCGCCCTGGTGACCGGCGCGGCCCGCGGCCTCGGCGCCCGCATCGCCGCACGGCTGTACGACCACGGCTACCGCGTGGCCCTCACCGACCTTGACGAACAGGCCGCGGCCGAGGCGGCGGCGCACCTCGATCCGGAGGGACACCGCACCGTCGGACTCGCCCTGGACGTCCGTGACAAGAGCGCCTTCGCCACCGTCCGCGACCGGCTGGTCCAGCACTGGGGCGGCGTGCACGTCCTGGTCAACAACGCCGGCCACTCCAAGGCGGAGGCGCTGATGGAGATCAGCCCGGACAGCTTCGAGGCCGTGGTGTCGACCAACCTCAACGGCACGTTCTTCGGCTGCCAGGTCCTCGGCTCCTACTTCGCCGAGCGCGGCGACGGACGCATCGTCAACATCGCTTCGCTGGCCGGACAGAACGGGGGGACGGCCACCGGCGCCCACTATGCGGCGGCCAAAGGCGGGGTCGCGACCCTGACGAAGGTGTTCGCCCGTGAACTCGGCCCGCATGGCGTGACGGTCAACGCCATCTCCCCCGGACCGCTGGACCTGCCGGTGGTCCGCGAGACGGTGGCCGCCGAGCAGCTCGCGCGGATCGAGTCCTCGATTCCTGTCCGCCGGCTCGGTCGGCCCGACTTCGTGGCCGACATGGCCGTCCTGCTCGCCGCCGAGCATGCCGACACGGTCACCGGAGCCTGCTGGGACGCCAACGGCGGCCTGTACATGCGCTGACGGCGCTTGTCAGCCCCATCTGCGATCGCGAAGGCGGACGGATGTTCACTGTCACCGTCACGGAGACCATCGAGGAAACCGACACCGTCAAAGTCCTGCGGCTCGTCCGCACGGACGAGGAGAGGCTCCCCGGCTACCCTGCGGGCGCGCACGTCGATGTGACCGGGCCCACCGGAGTCACCCGCCCGTACTCGCTGTGCGGACCGCCCGACGACACCGGCGCGTACACCATCGCCGTCAAGCGCGAGGAGAACTCGCGCGGCGGCTCGGTGGCCCTGCACGAGAAGGCGGCACCGGGCACGGAGCTGACCGTCGGCGCGCCCCGACAGCTGTTCGGCCTCGTCCACGACGCAGCGGAGCACCACCTGGTGGCCGCCGGGATCGGCATCACCCCCCTGCTGGCGATGGCCTACGAACTGCATGCGGCCGGAGCCGAGTTCCAGCTGCACTACGTGGCCCGCGGCCGGACCCAGGCCGCCTTCGCCGGCCTGTTGGAGCGCGGCTCCTTCGCCGACCGGGTCCGCTTTCACTTCGGCCTGGGGCGCGAGGCCACTGCCGCGGCTCTGGCCACCGAGCTGGCGGACGCGGGCCCTCGGACCCATGTCTACACCTGTGGCCCCCTGGGCTTCATGGACGAGATCACGGCCTTGGCTGCTCGCACGGTTGCCGAAGAGCGCATCCACCGTGAGCTGTTCCAGGCCGGTGATGTGCCGGACGCCGGTCCCGCGGGCGGTTTCGAGATCGAACTGGACACCGGCGAGGTGTACACAGTCCCGCCGGACCGGAGTATCGCCGAAGTGCTGGAGGCCAACGGCGTTCCCCTCGACACCTCGTGCCGCGAGGGCATCTGCGGGACCTGCGTGCTGCGCGTCCTGGACGGCGAGCCCGACCACCGGGACCACTGCCTCTCCGCGAAAGAGAAGGCGGACGGAGAACAGATCGCCGCCTGTGTGTCACGAGCGAAGTCGCCGCGTCTGGTGGTGGAGCTGTGGTGAGCGGCACCCGTGCCACCGGCTCTCCGGATGACGTCGGCACACCGACGGTTTCGAGCATTCCGACGTACGAACACAACAGGAAGGGTGACGCCGTGCCCCCCAGCCGCACCGACTTCCGGGAGGCGATGGCTCACCTCCCGGCCGCCGTCAACATTCTGACCACCGACGGACCGAGCGGACGTTGCGGTATCACCCTCAGCGCAGTGTGCTCGGTGACCGACGACCCACCGACCGTCCTGGTGTGCGTCAACCGGGGCAGTGCGATGCACGACGTCTTCGGGGCCAACGGGCGTGTGGGCCTCAACGTCCTCGGCGGCGACCAGCAGGAACTGGCCCTGCACTTCGCCGGAGCCACCAAGGTGGCCATGGCCGAACGCTTCACCTGGGACATCTGGGACCGTACCCAACATGTTCCCGTCCTCAAGGACGCGTTGGTCACAGCGGTCGGCACCATCAAGCACACCGTGCCCATGGGCTCGCACAGCGTGCTCTTCGTCGACATCGAACAGATCCGCACCTGCTCCGGCGGCCAGAGCCTCGTCTACTTCAACAGGGCGTTTCACCGGCTCGACGCCGCCCCCCTCGTCCCGGAAGGCTCCCCGTCATGACGGCCCAGCGCGCCGCTGCCGTGGCTCAGGCGCTGCGTCGGCTGGAGCTGACCGAGCCCGGACTGCGGGCCTGGGTCCGGGTCGACGCCGATCGGGCCCGCGCGCGGGCCGAGCGGGCACCGGGCGGGCCGCTGGGCGGGGTACCGTTCGGCGTCAAGGACATCATCGACGTCGCTGGCCTGCCCACGGAGTGCGGCTCGCCGCTTCGCCGTGGCCGGATCGCCGAGGCCGACGCCTGGCTGGTCCAACGGCTGCGCGCGGCCGGAGCCGTTCCTCTCGGCAAGACCGTGACCACCGAGTTCGCTTACTTCCATCCCGGCCCCACCCGCAATCCGCACCACCCGGAGCACACGCCGGGCGGTTCCTCCAGTGGTTCGGCCGCCGCAGTCGCGGCGGGGGTGGTGCCACTCGCGCTGGGCTCGCAGACCGCGGGTTCCCTGACCCGGCCCGCGTCGTTCTGCGGTGTCGCCGGGTACGTCCCCGCGACGGGCACCTGGCCGACGGCCGGCTTCACAGGCATGAGCCCGACCCTGGATGCTCCGGGACTCCTCGCGGCCGATATCGGCACTCTGGCCACCGCGGTCGAGGCAGTCGACAGCGTCCGGGCCGAGCGGCCCCGGTCGATCAGAGTGCTGCTGTGGCCCGGTACAGAACTGGCCGGCATCGACCCCGCCATGCTCGCCGCCTTGGAGCACGCCGGCCAGGCCCTCGTGAAGGCCGGCGCGCGGACGACGGAACCGGCCCTGCCTGTCAGTACGACGGAACTAGCGCAGACACACGCGGTCGTCATGGCCTACGAAGCCGCCCGCGCGCTCGACGTGGAGGCACGGCAGCCCGAATCCCTGAGCGCCCCGCTCAACGAACTCCTGGCCCGCGGACGCGACACCTCGACAACCGACTACGAGGCCGCCCTCACGGTCAGGGCCGTCGCCCGTGCCAGGGTCCTCGCGCTGCTGCGTGACGATGCCGACGTGATCCTCGGCCCGGCCGCCCCGGGGCCCGCCCCCCGCGGGTTGGACGCCACGGGAACACCGGTCCTGAGCCGCCCCTGGCAGCTGCTCGGTCTGCCCGTGACCACCGTCCCCGGCCACCGCGACCCCAACGGCATGCCCCTGGGCCTCCAGCTCATCGGACACCCCGACCGCGCGGGCCTCCTGCTCGGCATTGCCCGGCACATGGAGGCACTCATCCACGACAGCGCCGAGAGCCACACGTGAACCCCACCGATCCCAAGGCATTCCTTTGACCCACCCATCGCGGCGACAACTCGCCGCCGCACGAACTTCCCCAGGTGCCTGAGCACGACGACGTGTTACTCGAAGGTATGTCATGAAGATCATCAAAGTAGAGGCCATCCCCTTCGCCATCCCGTACGCGAAGCCGCTGAGATTCGCCAGCGGCGAGGTGCACACGGCCGAGCACGTACTGGTGAGGGTGCATACCGACGAGGGTGTCATCGGCACGGCCGAAGCACCGCCGCGCCCCTTCACCTACGGCGAGACCCAGGAATCGATCATCGCAGTCATCCAGAAGGCGTTCGCACCGCAGATCCTCGGCCTGAGCCCCCTGTCGCGCGAGGTCGTACACCAGAGGATCGACCGCACCGTCGGCAACCCGACCGCCAAGGCCGCCATCGACATGGCCCTGTGGGACATCCTCGGCCAGTATGCCGCCATGCCGGTGTCCGGGCTGCTCGGCGGCTACAGCGACGGAATGCGCGTGAGCCACATGGTCGGCTTCGCCCCCGTCGACGAGATGGTCGCGGAGGCCGAGCGCATCCGAGGCACCTACGGCATCACCACGTTCAAGGTGAAGGTGGGCCGCCGGCCGTACACCGACGATGTCGCCGCGTGCCGCGCCCTGCGCGAGGCGCTCGGGCCGGACGTCAGCCTGTACATCGACGGAAACCGGGGCTGGACGCCTTCCGAGGCGGCGCGCGCCCTGCGTGAGATGGAGGAGCTCGGTCTGGTCTTCGCCGAGGAACTCTGCCCTGCGGACGACGTGTTGGGCCGCCGCTGGCTCGTGGCGCGCAGCCCCCTGCCGTTCATCGCGGACGAGAGCGCCACGAAGCCGGCCGAAGTCACTCGTGAACTGCTCGGCGGCTCGGCCACCGCCATCAGCATCAAGACCGCGCGCACCGGGTTCACCGCCTCCCAGCGCGTGCTCCACGAGTGCGAGGGGCTCGGCGTGGAGGTGGTGATGGGCAACCAGGTCGATGGACAGATCGGCACCCTGTGCACCGTCGCCTTCGGGGCCGCTCACCTCGTCAGCGCCCGGCACCCGGGAGAACTGTCGAACTTCCTCGACATGACCGACGACCTGCTCGCCGAGCCGCTGGTCATCGAGGGCGGAATCCTCCCTGTCCGCGAGGGCGACGGACTCGGCATCCGGATCGCCCCGGACAAACTGGCCCGCTACCGCCAGGACCACTGAGACAGCACAAGCCGCGAACCACGAAAGGGAACGGGACACCATGACCGACATAGCCGCCGAGAAGGCCACAGCCGCTGCCTCCGGAGCCGCCGCGACCGAGCAGTTCCGCGGCAAACAGAAGCCGCGGACCGCCGACGTCGACACCCGGCGCGTCCACACTCTTGTCACCGAACTGCTCACCGCCGCACACGACATCATTCGCCGCCACAAGGTCACCTACGCCGAGTACGACGCCCTGAAGTCCTGGCTGATCCAGGTCGGCGAGGACGGCGAGTGGCCGCTCTTCTTGGACGTCTGGGTCGAGCACGCCGTGGAGGAAGTCGCCGGCGAGACCCGCGAGGGCAGCAAGGGCACCATCGAAGGCCCGTACTACGTTCCCGACGCGCCGGCCCTGCCCGCCGAGGCGACCCTGCCCATGCGCGAGGGAGAGGCGGGCACCCCGCTGCTCTTCCAGGGCCAGGTGGTCGGCGTGGACGGAAACCCGCTGCCGGCCGCCAAGGTGGAGATCTGGCAGGCCGACGACGCCGGCTACTACTCCCAGTTCGCGCCGGGGCTGCCCGAGTGGAACCTGCGGGGCACCGTGCTCGCCGACGAGACGGGGCACTTCAAGATCCGCACGATTGGGCCCGCGCCGTACCAGATCCCCACCGACGGCGCCTGCGGCAAGCTCATCCGGTCGGCCGGCTGGCACCCCTGGCGCCCCGCCCACCTGCACCTCAAGGTCTCCGCGCCCGGGCATCAGCTCATCACCACCCAGTTGTACTTCCAGGGCGGCCAGTACGTCGACAACGACATCGCCTCGGCGGTGAAGCCCGAGCTGATCCTGCACCCGACCCCGACCGGCAAGGGCGACGCTCAAGAGGTCCGTTACGACTTCGTCCTCGACAAGGCCTGACGCGTCATGCTTTTCGCCGTACGGATGGACGTGACGATGCCCCGCGACCTCGCTCCCGAGGTCCGCGGGGACCTGGTAGCCCGAGAGAAGACGTACTGCCAGGAACTGCAGAAGTCAGGACACTGGGTGCACATCTGGCGGTGCGTCGGCCAGTACGCCAATGTCAGCGTCTTCGACGTCGCCGACAACGAGGCACTGCACCGCATCCTCTGGAACCTCCCCCTTTTCCCCTTCATGAAGATCGAAGTCATACCGCTGGCACAACACCCGTCCGATCTCGCGGCCGGTGAGGGCGAAGCATGAGGAGCAAGGCAGTGACCACCGCGGCAGAGGCGGTGGCCGATGTGCCGGACGGCGCATCGCTGGCGGTGGGCGGTTTCGGGCTGAGCGGCGTACCGAACGTGCTCGTGCAGGCCCTGTACAGACAGGGTGCGAGCAGGCTGTCGGTGGTCTCGAACAACTGTGGGGCGATGGAGTCCGGCCTCGCGGTGCTGCTCGCGGCCGGGCGGATCGCCCGCGTGACCGGCTCCTACATCGGCGCGAACAAGGAGTTCGCCCGGCAGTACCTCGCCGGTGAACTTGAGGTCGAGCTGATTCCCCAGGGCACGCTGGCCGAGCGGCTTCGGGCCGGCGGCGCCGGCATCCCCGCCTTCTACACTCCGGCCGGGGTCGGCACGCAGATCGCCGAGGGCGGGCTGCCCTGGCGCTACGACGGCCGGGGCGGCGTCGCGCTCGGCTCGCCGCCGAAGGAGGTAAGGGAGTTCGGCGGCGTGCGCCACGTACTGGAACACGGCATCCGTACCGACTTCGCGCTGGTACGCGCGGCGAAGGGGGACCGGCACGGAAACCTGGTGTTCAACAAGTCCGCCCGGAACTTCAACCCCCTCGCCGCGATGGCCGGCAAGGTGACGGTCGCCGAGGTGGAGCAACTCGTCGAGCCCGGCGAGATCGACCCGGACGCGGTCCATCTGCCGGGCATCTTCGTGCAGCGGGTGATCGCCCTGACACCCGAGCAGGCGGCGGACAAGAAGATCGAACGACGGACGGTGAGCGGTTGATGGCCTGGACACGCGAGGAGATGGCCGCGCGGGCCGCGCGCGAGTTGCGGGACGGTCAGTACGTGAATCTCGGCATCGGACTGCCGACGCTGATCCCGAACCACCTGCCGCCGGGCGTCGAGGTGGTCCTGGAATCCGAGAACGGCATCCTGGGCACCGGCCCCTACCCCGGCGAGGACGCCCTGGACCCGGATCTGATCAACGCGGGCAAGGAGACCGTCAGCGTACTGCCGGGAGCGTCCTTCTTCGACTCGGCGCTGTCCTTCTCGATGATCCGGGGCGGACACATCGACGTCGCCGTGCTTGGCGCGATGCAGGTGTCCGCGACCGGCGACCTGGCCAACTGGGCCGTCCCCGGCAAGCTGGTCACCGGAATCGGCGGAGCGATGGACCTGGTACATGGCGCGCGGAAGGTGATCGTGGTCATGACACACATGGCGAAGGACGGCGCACCGAAGATCCTCGAACGGTGCACCCTGCCGCTCACGGGAAAGGCCTGTGTGAGCCGGATCATCACCGACCTCGGCGTGCTCGACGTAACGGACGAGGGGCTCGACCTCGTGGAGACGGCACCAGGGATCAGCGCCGACACCGTAGTGGCCAGGACGGGCGCGACGGTACGCGTCGCGCAGGGGAGCCAGGCGTGAGAGACGTCTACGTCGTCGATGCGGTGCGTACACCGATCGGCCGGTACAACGGCGCGTTGGCGGGCATACGCCCGGACGACCTGGCCGCTCACACCATCCGCGACCTGCTGGCCCGGACACCGGCACTGGACCCCTCCCGGATCTCGGATGTCTACTTCGGGAACGCCAACGGCGCGGGCGAGGAGAACCGCAACGTCGGCCGCATGGCCGCCCTCCTTGCGGGCATGCCCGTCTCTGTGCCCGGAACGACCGTCAACCGACTGTGCGCCTCTGGCCTCGAAGCCGTGATCCAGGCCGCCCGTGCCATCGCTGTCGGTGATGCCTCGATCGCAGTCGCCGGCGGCGTGGAATCCATGACTCGCGCGCCCTATGTGCTGCCGAAGAACGGCAAGCCGTTCCCTGCCGGGCACGCCGAGCTGTACTCGACCACACTGGGCTGGCGCCTGGTCAACCCTGCCATGAACCCCGAGTGGACCATCCCGCTGGGTGAGTCGGCCGAGCTGATCGCCGAGAAGCACAAGATCAGCCGCGAGCAGCAGGACGAGTTCGCCCTGCACAGCCACCGCAAAGCGGTCGCCGCACAGGAACAGGGACTGCTCCGGGCCGAGTTGACACCCGTGCTCATACCGCGGCGAAACGGCACCCCCGTGGTCTTCGGCGCCGACGAGTCGGTGCGCGCCAATGCCTCGCCCGAGGCGATGGCACAGCTCAAACCCTCGTTCCGCCCCGAGAACGGCACAGTGACCGCGGGCAATGCCTCACCTCTCAACGACGGCGCCGCCGCGTTGCTCCTCACCGACGAAGAAGGCCTGCGGGCCACGGGCCGTGAGCCGTTGGCACGGGTGAGCGCGACCGGTGTCTCTGCCCTCGACCCGCGCTACTTCGGACTCGCCCCGGTCACAGCCGTCAACCGGGCACTGGCCAAAGCCGGCAAGAGCTTCGCGGACCTGTCGGTTCTGGAGCTCAACGAGGCATTCGCCGCACAGGTTCTCGGCTGTCTCGCCGAGTGGCCCCCGTTCGACCAGACCGTCCTCAACCCGCAGGGCGGAGCCATCGCACTGGGGCATCCGCTCGGAGCCTCCGGGGCGCGCCTCGTCGGCACGGTCGCTCACCAACTCGCCCGCCGGGGCGGTGGCGTCGGCGTGGCCACGCTGTGCATCGGCGTGGGGCAGGGTCTCGCCCTCGTTCTCGAAAGCTGAAGGCAATGGCATCAACAATACGTCCGTCCGCCGACCGGCCTCGGCTCCACTACGACATCTCCGGCCCGCCCGACGGCCCCTTGCTGGTTCTCGGCCCCTCCCTGGGTACCACCCGGGCCTTGTGGGACCCGCACATCGCCTGCCTCACCGAAACGTTCCGAGTGCTCCGCTACGACCTGCCCGGCCATGGCGCCTCACCGACGGAGACCCTCGGGGACCCACTGCCTGGGCGTACGACGGTGGCGGATCTCGCCGAACTCGTACTCGCCTTGGTGGACGCACAGGGTCGGAAGACCTTCAGCTACGCCGGCGTCTCCCTGGGAGGAGCCGTCGGCACACAGCTCGCCGTCAGGTACCCGGACCGGATCAGTGCTCTCGCCCTGATCTGCACGTCGGCCCACTTCGGTTCCCGGGCAGGATGGCTGGAGCGGGCCGCCCTGGTCCGCAGTGCGGGCATGACCCCGCTGGTGGCAAGCAGCCCCGCCCGATGGTTCGGCGATCAGCAGACGGCACGGTCGGAGCTCGGCCGGTCCTTGGTGCGTTCCCTCGCGGCGGTGGATCCTTCCGGCTATGCGGCTTGCTGCGACGCCCTTGCAGAGCTCGACCTGCGAGCGGATCTGCCAAGCGTTCGGGTGCCCACATGGGTAGTCGGCGGGACGAGGGATGCGGCCACCCCGGTGGCACATGCCCGCGAACTCGTCGCCGGCCTTCCACAGGCCACACTGCGCATCGCCGATTGCGCTCACTTGGCCCTTGAGGACCCCGGAGCCGTCCGCAGGGTGCTGAACACGGTTACCCAAGTAATTTCGAAACCGCGATGAGCGAGTCTCTGCGCATGCTGCAGCCCCCTGCGGCGATCGCGCAGGCTGACTACTGAGGTTTTCGGCTTAGACCGACCGGCAAATGGTTGGGGCTTGACCCGGGATCGTGGACACCGGTTGTTATGCGGCAGTGGTCAGAGTAACTGATCGTTGTTCGAAGGCGTTCGGGCTCATCTGGCCGAT
>NZ_JBSGBN010000125.1:0-29089 GCF_053601275.1 Streptomyces sp. NPDC004752
GACACGGCCCATGGACTGGGTCACGCCGAGCCGGCGGCAGGCCCGCCTGAAGCGCCGGGACTGGTATTCGCTGCCGCGGTCCGAGTGGAAGATCACGCCCCTGACGTCGCCGCCGCGGGTGGCCGCGGCCATGTGCAGGGAGGCGACGACCAGCTCCGCGTCGTGCCGCTCGCCCATCGCGTAGCCGGGCATACGGCGCGAGAACAGATCGATCACGGTGGCCAGGTACACCTTGCCCTCGCTGGTGACGATCTCCGTCATATCCCCGGCCCACACCTGGTCGGGAGCGGTGGCGCTGAAGTCGCGGCGAACGAAGTCCCAAAACGCGGGCCGCTTGCCCGGCCTGGTCAGCCCCCGGCGCCTTCGGATCCTGCGTCCGGCCAGGCCGAGTTCGGCCATGAGCCTGGCGACGGTGTTCACCGACACCCTCCAGCCCTGGCGCACGAGCGTGATCCAGACCTTCGGGGAACCATACGTGCCGCCCGACTCATCGAAGATCTGCCGGATCACGTCGGCCGGCTTCCCGCGTCGCACCTCGCGAGCGGTGACGGGCTGGTTGCGCCACTTGTAGAACCAGGACTCGCTCACACCCAGCGCACGGCACGTCAGGGTGTGCCAAATGTCCTGCCCGGCCTTGCAGTCGCTGATCACCCCGGCCACCTGGGCCGAGTCCGCCGCAGCTACTTCACCCACAAGGCCATGCAGCGTTTGAAGACATCACGCTCCATCTCCAGCTCGCGTATCCGCTTGTTCTTCTCGCTCATCTCCCGTCGTAGTTGTTCCAGCCCGGCGCGCTCGGTGTCCCGCAGCCGGCCACCCGAGGCAGCGGGCGCGGGCCGGTCGGAGGAAGCAGAGCCGTTGCGCCGCCACCGCGACACCCAGCTGTGCAGCGTGCCGGAGTGCACGCCGAGCTCCTCGGCGACCTCCGGGATCGGCCTGCCCGTCTCGATCACAATGCGTACAGCACCCTCACGGAACTCAGGTGTGTACGTCCGTTGCTTGGACCCCATGAACCTCAACTTCCCCTGCATTCACGGACTCCACGCTACGAGGGGAGGGACAAGGCGCGCTTTCCGATCATGCAGGACTTCGACGCCGTCACCTGGTTCGATAGCGAAGGACGCCGCATCGCCGGGAGCCGACACACCTTCGGCCACGGCCAGACCAAGGACCACTACGAACAACTCCGCGCCCACCTCGACGGTGAACGCAAGGACCCGCCGGATGGCTACATGCCCCCTTCTACAAGGCGAACCGTGAGGCCGAGATGCGTGAGGCGCACGCCTACTTCGCGGCGCGGCTCCAGGAGGCCATCGACCGGGGGAAGTGGACTCCGCCGTCGCCCTGACCGGGATACGACGACGCCCCGCGCCCGGCGCGGAACCGGACGCGGGGCGTCAGCATGTCGTACGTCAGTGATCGGCGGTGTACGAGACGAAGGCGGCCCATTGCTGGGCACCGAAGGCGAGTTGGTCGCCCTGCACGCGCTTGGAGTCCCGTATGTGAATGGCCTCGGGGGCGAAGGCGACCTCCACGCACTCGGGGCCTTCGTTCGTGCTGTAGCTGCTCTTGAACCACTCCAGCGCGAAACCGTTCCCCGTCGGGGGGTTGGTCATCATGTCTCTCCCAGTACTTTCTCGATGAAGGCCAGCGACTCACGGGGGGTGAGCGCCTGGGCTCGGATGATGCCATGGTGGATCTCAAGAAGCTGGATCTCCTTGGGATGCGAGATCAGCCGAGTGATGAGGTGGGCCTCGTTGTGCCCCACGGTGTCACCCTCCTTGAGCCGTAGCAGCTGAAAGGGCCCCGCAAGACCGGCATGGTCCTCACGATTCGTGGGCATCACCTGGATCTCCACGTTCCGTCGATGGCCGACCTCCAACAGGCGTTCGAGCTGCTTCCGCATCAACATTCTGCCCCCGAGCGGGCGGCGTAGCGTCACCTCTTCTTGCACGAAGCTGAAGACAGGTGCGGGCTGCCCCTCGAAGATCTCCTGCCGCTCCAAACGCGCAGCGACAAGGCGGTCCACCTCCTCCTCGGAGTACGGCGGACGCCGCATCCCGTACAACGCCCTTGCGTACTCAGGGGTCTGAAGCAGGCCGTGGACGACAGAGTTGGCGTAGGCGCACAGTTCAACCGCCTCCCCCTCCAACTTCGCCAGATCCCGCACCTTCTTCGGATACCGCGCCTGCTCCACATCCTTCTTCAGCGCGACGAGCAGCCCACCGGCCTCCAACACCCGATCCGCCGCCTCCAGGAACGCCCCACTCGGCGCCCGCCGCCCCCGCTCCACCGAGGACACCTGTTCCTCGCTGTACCCGATGGCCGTCCCGAACTCGGCCTGGGTCAGCCCTTTTCGCTCACGGTAGGTCTTGATGATCCTGCCGACCGTCCGCAGTACCGCCGCCGATTCCTCGTCGTCGCCGACCTGTAGGCCCTGCCCCGTCATACTCACCCCGGACACCTCCACGTGCCGCTGTCGTCCCTCCCCAACTCGCCGACGACACACCGCGTAACGCCACGCCATCCGGACAGGGCCGGACAGCGGCCGGACAGTGACTCCACGTACCGTCGTCGTCACTGGTCAGCGTAGAGACAGCCGACCACGCTGAGTGACATGAATGCCGATATTGCCCTCTCCGTCACCCGCCGCTTCACCCTCCGTCTCTCGGCCACGCCCAGAGGCGCTGCTCCTTGTGGAGGCCCTGTCCACCCACTGGGGAACCACGTGCGGAGACCCGTACACCAAGACCGTTTGGTGCGAAGTCGCCCTGACGTGACTGTCAGTGGTGTCTGCGACGCTGATCGTCATGACACGTACGACATTCGAGGACTACGCGGCGATCTGGAGCGGGTGGACCTTCTTCGAGGCGATCTGGATCGCCGTGTGCTGGCGAACCCGCTCCCGCGCACTGGGCAACGCGGTGCACCGGATTCCCGGCGCGGAGCGCATCCGGCGTGGCGCGTGCGAGAGGCGGGTCGAGACGCTGCTTGAGGAGTTGGAACGCAAGGGCGTACCGCCGGACGGCAGGCCGGGCAAGGACCAACTGGTCGACCGGTGGCACCGTATCGTTGCCGGTCGGTGCGTCTCCGTGTCGCTCCAGGCGGTGCCCCTCCTGGTCGTCGTATTGCCTTTCTGGTGGGCGACATCGCTGGCCCGGACCACGGTCACGCCGTTCTGGATGTTCGCCGCCGTCGTCGGGTTCGGCGCCGTGTCCATCACGCTGATGGCCGCCGACGAACGGGGTGCCGCCGTCTCCGACCCGGCCGGGGTCGTGACGGTGGAGTCGATCCGGTTCCTGGAGATGCTGCTCATACCGGCCGGACGCCGTGCGCAGGACTCCGCGCTCGATGTGCACGGCAAGTCGTTCGGTCGCCTGACCGATGCCCTGCGCGCCCACGCCCGGCACGGTACCCGGACCGTGCCGCCCGACATCCGCGAGCGAGTGAGGGAGACCACGGAACGGCTGATCGCGGCCCTTGCCGACGCCAATGGGCGTTACCTCCTCGGTGAGGGAACCGACCGTGAAGCCGCCATACGCGACCTGTCCCGACTCGTCGCCGACACCCTGCGGCACAGCAGCCCACGGCGCGACCAGCGAGACAGCCTGGTGATCGTCGACGAGGCACTCCTCGCGGACACGCCGCGGCCGGACGGGGCGGGAACGGCGGCCGAGCCGCTGAGGAGCCGTCTGCTCGCAGGGGCGGGCAGGCTTGCGTTGGCCGTGGGCCTGTTCGCCGGGGCGTTCCTGTTCCGGGATGCGGGGGAGCCCTCGGTTCTTCTGGTGGGCGCGGGCCTGGCGACGACCGCTCTCGTCTTCCCGTCGCTCCGAGAAGCCTTGGTCCGATTCGGCGGGCTCGCTCTGGGCGGCTTCGGCGGATCGTCCGGCGGCGGGAAACCTGAAACGCCGACAGCGGAGCCGAGTACCCCTGAACCCGCCTCGACCCCTCCGTGCCCCCACTGCGCCGACCGCTCACCCGTCACCGCGGGATCACGGCCGGTAGGGTGAGACGAGGATCCAGGGACGGATCGGGCGCGACACGAGGGCGAGGGCGACGAGACGATATGGCCGGGCTGGAGGACAGCAGCCAGGGGCGTACGCGGGACCGGCGGTCGGTGTACGAGCGGTACCAGGACGTGGCCGGGGAACAGAGCGTCATCAGCGTGGACGATCTTTTCCTCCGGGAGATCGGCTCCGACGGCCGGCCCACCGACATCGAGTGGGAGGCCACCGAGGAGGGCGTCGACCAGATCACCTCGCCCTTCGACCCCGAGCACATCGACATCGAGACCCGTACGACCACGGTCGACCTGCTACTCTCCCGGCTCCGCAACGAGATGATCGACCTCGCGCCCGACTTCCAGCGCCGGGCCGGTATCTGGACGGACGAGAAGCAGAGCCGCCTGATCGAGTCGCTGCTCCTGCGCATCCCCATCCCGTCCTTCTACGCGGCCGAGCAGAAGGACGGGAGCTGGGCCATCGTGGACGGCATCCAGCGTCTTACCTCCATCGCCCGCTTCTTCGACGCCGGGCTGGTCCAGGCCCGGCCGTTGAACCTGTCGGGCCTGGAGTACCTGCGGAACTTCAAGGGAGCGAGCCTTCAGGATCTCTCCGGCAAGCTTCAGATCCGGCTGCGCGAGACCGAGGTCGTCGTCCACGTCATCCGGCGCGGCACCCCCGAACCGGTCATGTTCAACATCTTCGCCCGCATCAACACCGGCGGCGAACCCCTCACGCGGCAGGAGATCCGGCACGCGCTGATCCCCGGCCGGTCCAGGACGTTCCTCGCCGAACTGGCCGAGTCCGAAGAGTTCCGCAACGCCACCGGCCGCAGCGTGGTCGGGGACCGGATGGCCGACCGTGAGATGGTCCTGCGCTTCCTGGCCTTCCGGATGACCTCGCCGGACGGCTACCGACTCGGCGACTTCGACGGTTTCCTGGCGGATGCCATGCATCACATCAACCGTCTCTCCACCATCTACGTAGAGGAGCTGCGGCAACAGTTCCTCATGGCCATGGAGGCGGCCGAGAGCATCTTCGGACCGCATGCCTTCCGCAAGTACCGTGCGGGTCAGCAGCGCAAGTCGCCCATCAACAAGGCCCTGTTCGAGACCGTTGCGGTGAACCTGGCCTGGCTCGGCCCCGATGACTACACCAGGCTGCGTGAGCTGGACGTGCTGAAGGCGTTCGCCGACCTCATGGAGGACTCGGAGTTCGAGCGGTCCATCTCCGTGGCCACCGGCGACCCCAAGAAGGTACGCAAGCGGTTCGACGCCGTACAGGAACTCTTCGAAGACCTCCTCTCCTGAGCCCCGGAGACAGCTGACAGTGATCACCCGACTCACCCTGGTCAACTTCAAGGCGTTCCGCCGCCTGGAACTCCCGATGGCACCACTGACCCTCCTCACCGGCCTGAACTCGTCCGGCAAGAGCAGTGTGCTCCAGTCCCTCGGTCTGCTGCGCCAGTCGTTCGACGGCACCCGGACCGCCGAGACCTCCCAAGGGCTGCTGCTCAACGGCGAGTTGGTGGAGCTCGGCAGTGCCCGGGACGTCCTGCACGACGACTTCGGTCCCGCCGAGGACCTGGACGACCTGCTGGCCACGAATGCGCCCGCGGTCGGTTTCGTGGTCGACGTCGGTGAACAGGTCCGTTTCGTGGGCCTCTACGATCCCGAGCAGCCCGACGAGGACGTCATGGAGACGGTGGTGTCACCGAGGCTGCCGGGCTTTGTCGCCAAGCCGTTCCAGTACCTCCACGCCGACCGCATCACACCCGCCGTCACCTATCCGCGGTCCCGCCAGATTGCCATCGACCGCGGCTTCCTCGGCGTCCGCGGCGAACACACCGTCAACTACCTCCGGCACTACGGCGAATGGGAGGTCCCCGACGGTCCGCTGCGTCACCCCGCGGCTTCCTCGCCCCAGCTCCGCGACCAGACCGTCGCCTGGATGCAGGAGCTGTGCCCCGGAGTGAACCTCCAGGCCGACGCCATCGAGGGCACCGACTCCGTCCGCCTCTCCTACGGCTTCGGCGGCACCGCCGGCATCAACGCCACCCGCCGCCGCCGTCCCACCAACGTCGGCTTCGGGCTCACGTACGCCCTGCCGATCGTGGTCGCCTGCCTGACCGCGGCCCCGGAGAGCCTGATCCTGCTGGAGAACCCCGAAGCCCACCTGCACCCCAAGGGGCAGAGCAGGATGGCGGCGCTGATCTCCGCGGCCGCCGCCACCGGGGCCCAGCTGGTCGTGGAGACCCACAGCGACCACGTCCTCAACGGTGTGCGCATCGCGGTCAAGCGGGGCGACCTGCAGCCGGACGACGCCGTCATCCATTTCTTCCGCGGTAACGGCTCGGGCGCCGAGGTCATCAGCCCGCGGGTCGACAGGGACGGCATGCTCGCCCAGTGGCCCGAGGGGTTCTTCGACGAGTGGGAGAACTCGCTCGACCAGCTGCTGGACTGACGACGAGCCGACGCACCATCGAGGGGGGAAACGCGTGCCTCTGCTGTTCCTGAACGAAAAGTCCTGGGCCACCACCTGCGATCAGGCCCGTGCGGACAGGGCCATGACCGACTTTGCCGACGCGGTCCGCGCCGTCGCCGGCGCAGACACGGGCGAGACCGCGCTGATCAGCGAGGACCCGCTCAAGTCATTAGAAATCGTGAAGGGTTACCCGGTCGGCAAGTGGATCGGCGCCAGCCCGAAGAACCACGCCCGCTGGCAGCGCCTGCTGGCCCTCCAGAACAGGTCTCCGGTCCGCAGCGTCTACCCGACGCCGGACGCCGACGGCCACCTCGACTACCGTCACGAGGGCGAGAAGGTCCTCGGGCTGGGTGCCGCGCACTTCATGGACGGCATCGCCGTCAGCCTGCCCGTGGCGCCCGAGTGGCAGACGTCCACGGTCAGCCTCGAACGCAGCGAACTCGTCGAATTCGACGACGGCTCCCTGGAGTTCGAGCACGAGACGGTCTACATCCGGCACATCTCCGTCCCGCCGCACGCCGACGAACACCGCGCCTGGATCCGGGAGTCGAGCCTGGCCAGGGCTGCCACGGGGCGCCAGATCTGGGAGCGCCGGGCCGGTCTGTACCCGCACCTCCAGTTCCTGCCCCGCACCGAAGCCCAGCTCAGCGATCTGGACCCCCGCTGGGTCGTGCCCGTACGGCGCTGCCTGGAACGGCTGGACGCCTCGGCGGCCGACTGGGATCCGGCCACGGCCGCCGAGCCGGAATGGCAGAGCAAGGTGACACCCGAGGGCGAAACCCGCAAGCGGGTGTGCCGGTTCGAGGACCTGGACGGGAAGACTGCCACCTTCCACCTCCACGCCCGCTTCACCCCGGGAGCGGGCCGTATCCACTTCCGCCTGATCGGAGAAGAAGGAAAGATCCGCATCGCACACGTCGGCAGCAAGATCCGCCCGGACCTCTGACCCTCCTCAGAACAGCGTCTCCTGCTCCTCCGGTACCAACGGCTTCCTGGGCTTCGGCGTCGGCGGAACCGCGGGCGGGACCGGCGCGGGTGTGGACGGCCCCTCCGGCGCTTGCGGCCTCTCGACCTCGACCGTCGGTGGAGCGACCTCCGTGACTGGTGGGGGCGCGGGAGTCACCTCTTCCTGCACACGCGGCCTGGCTTCCGCTTCCGTTTCCCGCGCGGCTCGGGAACCCCACCCTCCAGCACCACCTTCAGCCGATCCCGGGCCTTGGTCTCCAACTGCCGGATGCGCTCACGCGAGACGCCGTACTCCTCGCCGATCTCCTCAAGCGTCTGACGCTCGCCGCCCACCAGTCCGCTGCGCCGCCGCATCACCTCGGCCTCGCGCTCGGTCAGGTCCGCGCGGGCCAGCAACTCCTCCGCGCGCTGCCGGGAGTACTTGGGATGCAGCACCTCTTCCGGGGTCGGGGCCAGGTGGAGCGTCGCCACCAACTCGCCCAGATGCGTCCCGTCGCCGATCTCGCGGTCCAGGGAGTCCGTGGGCCGGCTGATGCGGCGCACCGCGTCGACCTCGGCCACGGTGAGGTTCGCCGCCACCGCCACCGCTCCGGCCGAGAGGGACTTCCCCTGGGCGGCGAGCCGGGCCTCCACCACGGCGACCTTGCGCACCTTCTCGTGCAGGTGCACCGGGATACGGATCAGCCGGCTCTCGTTGCCCAGCGCCCGCTCCAGCGCCTGCCGCGCCCACCAGGTCGCGTACGTGGAGAACTTGAAGCCCTTGGACGGATCGAACAGGCAGGCCGCGTGCATCACACCGATGATGCCGTGCTGCACCAGGTCGTCGTAGTCCAGGCCCTGCCCCTGCAGCCGCTGGGCCAGCTTGTGCACCAGCCTGACGTTGTGCATGACGAGCGTCTCGTAGGCGCGGCGGCGGACGTCCGTGGCCGGGCGGGCGGCCAGTTCGGCCTCCTCCGGCTTGTGGTCCAGGTGATCGGGGCCGCCCTTGAGGAGGACACTCAGCCCGACCTCCTCCTCGGCGGTCAGCAGGGTCTTCCACGCGGTGCGCCGGAACCGGTCCTCGTTCATCCGGGCCCGCGCGGCGGCCGTCGTCGCGGCCAGGTCGGTGAGGACTTCGCCCGGCCCGCCCAGTTCCTCCGCCCGAGGCCCGTCGTCCGAATCCCCTTCGATCCTCTCTTCGGAACCCGACGGCACCTCGACCGCGCCCTGCCCGGCGCCCTGTTCGGCGGCCTTTGAAGGCTGCGCCCGTCTGGGCGCCGGGATCGCGCCGATCAGTACGCCCTCGCCACGCAGCGCCGCCGTCAGCAGGTCCCGCTCGGCCGCGTCGAGCCCGCACAGTGACACCAGCCCGGACAACACGGGGGTGGGCACCACACCGGCCGCGACATATTTGCGGGCGAGCCCCAGCGCCCGGTCGATCCGGACGCTCTCCCGGGAGACGGCCACGGGCCGCTCCACGGCGAGGCCCTGCTGACCCAGCGCCACTTCCAGCCGTTTCAGCCCCTCGGCATCCAGGCCCAGCGGAGCCGTCACCGCCCTGAAGTCCGCTTCCGCCACCCGGCCACCGCGCGCCCGGCCGTGCAGATCCGTCAGCAACGCCGTCATCGCGCCGCGCAGTTCACGCACCCTGTTCCCCCGGGTGCCCGGTGCGTCCGCCGTCATGAGGAGACTGTGACACAGGGCACTGACAAGCGGCCCTGGGGGAGGAGACGCTGTGTTCATCCCCTGTGGCTGGATGTGAGCGACTAGCCGGTACGGTGGACGCCGTCCGGCATATGCCGGATACGATCTTGCGGGCCGGTAGGCTCGGTCGCCAGGGGGTTGGCATGGGGGACACGGAGGCCACGGGCCCCAGAGAAGAACTTGTCGCGTTCGTACGCGGCCAGCTCGTCGGGCCCGCCCAGGGCGAGCACGAGACGGTGACCTCCCCACCCGACCTGCAGTATCTGATGGGCACCCTCTACCCCCAGGACGCCGACCTGTACGACGAGTGCCAGCGCATCACCGGCACCCAGTCCACCCTCGACGAGATCAGCACCGCCCTGGGCGACTGCGCACGCCATCAGCTCACCCACCAACATCGCAGCACCCGGCCCATCGCGGCCCTGGCCGCCCGCTTCCACACCGGACCGACGGCGCCACCCCTGCCGTCCCGCCCGGGGCCCGTCCCCCGCCTGCGACGGTACGCCGACCAGCGTGCCCTGGTGACCCGGCTCGTCACCCATGCGGAACGGCATCCGCGGCGCACCATCGGCGTGGTCCTGCGCACCACCCGGCAGCAGCTGACCCTGCACGAGCACCTGGAGCGCACCGCACCCCGCCTGCGCTCCCAGGTGTACGTCGGCGCCGCCGCCGAGGGCCGGCACCGCACCCTCGACCTGCGGCGGCCCGGGATCCGCGTGATCAGCCGGGCCAGCGCCAAGGGGCTGGAGTTCGACACGGTCTTCGTGCCGGACGTCCACACCGACAGCGGCGACCCCGGAGCGGCCGCGCTGCGGATGACGTACTACGTGCTTCTCACCCGGGCACGCGAGGAGGTCCACCTCGGGTACGAGGGGGACCGGGAACCGCCGCCCGTCGCCGGCATCCCGGCCGACCTGCTGGTCCGCTCCGTATGAGCGACGCCGTACAAGAGACTTCGTACCAACCGCCGCTTGGCACGGTCACCGTGACGAGCAGGGAAGACAAGGAGCCACCCGGGTGCGCCCCACTCTCGCCGCCGAACAGGTCGGGGACAGCCTCACCCAGTACCTGACCACCACGTTCGCCCTCGCGGACGAGGGTGAACGGCGTGCGCTTGAGGACTTCCTGCGGGACGATCAGGACGGCATCTTCCGCGGCCCCTACCTGCGGATCCGCACCCCCTTCAAACCGGCGGGGAAAGCCTGGAAACCGGCTCTGGAATGGGTGCCCGAGGGCTTCGCGCCCTACCGTCACCAGGCACAGGCCTGGCAGCGGCTCTCCACCCTGCGGGGCCCCGCCCGGCCCACCCTGATCACCACCGGCACCGGATCGGGCAAGACCGAGTCCTTCCTGGTGCCCGTGCTCGACCACTGCCGACGGGCACGGGCGGCCGGCCAGGACGGTGTCAAGGCCGTCCTGCTGTATCCGATGAACGCGCTCGCCACGGACCAGGCCCAGCGCATCGACGACCAGCTCAAGGACCCGCGTCTCGCCCAGGTGTCCGCGGCGCTCTACATCGGTGACGAGCCCGCCACCGGCTACACACACGTGGCGACGGACCGGGCGGACATCCGTGGCGGGCGGCCCGACATCCTCATCACCAACTACAAGATGCTGGACCTGCTGCTCCAGCGCGCCGAGGACCTGCCGCTCTGGCAGGACGAAGCCCTCGCCTACGTCGTGGTCGACGAGTTCCACACCTACGACGGAGCCCAGGGCACGGACGTGGCCATGCTCATGCGACGGCTCGGCGCGGCCACCGGCAAGGCCCGGCCCGGCCGCCCCCTCGGCGACGTCTGCCCGGTCGCCACCTCCGCGACCCTCGGCGCGAGCGCTCCCTCCGTGACCGGCGCATTCCCGCTGCCGACCGCGGAGGGCGGCGGCACCATCCTTCGGGCGCCCCGACTCACGCCCAGGTCTTCGGCACGCCGTTCGGCCCGGACGCGGTGATCGGCGAAGACCGCATGACCGTCCAGCAGTTCGCGGGGAAGTCGGACTTCACCCTGCCCTTCCCGGCACCCCAGGACGTCATCGCGCTGGGCGACCCGCTGCGCGAGCCCGACGCGATGGACCGTCTCGTCGACGCCTTCACCCGCAGACCGGACGAGCACCGCGACCGTCCGCCGACACCGGTCGAACTGGGCGAGATCCTGCGCAGTCACCGGCTGACCGCGGCCGTCCTCGAAATCCTCGACGGGCGGCCCAAGACCCGCACCGAGATCATGGACGCGCTCCCGCGCTACGCCTACCACTGGGGCATGGCCGTCCAGCAGCAGCCCGAGGAGGCCGCACAGGCCCTGTCCCGGTTCATCGCCCTCCTCTCCGTCGCGCAGGCGCAGGACAGCACGGAGCAACGGCCGCGTCCACTGCTGACGGTGGAGGTCCACCAGTGGGTGCGGTCGGTCTCCCGGGTGCTGCGGGGCATCGGCCCCAGGCCGGAGTTCCGCTGGGACGAGGACCGGCCGCGAGAGGAGCGGACGGCCTCCGCCACCACAGGCGTCACCCCCGTGGCCGACGAACCCGGGGGCGCCGTAGCCCTCGACTCCGCCGTACCTCCCGCCAACATCTTCCTGCCCGCTGTGCACTGCCGGCAGTGTGGCCGGTCGGGCTGGGCCGCCCTCTCCCGGGAACACGACCGGGCCGAGCTGGAGATGAGCCCGGCGAAGATCCGCCAGGCCTCCGTCAGCAGGGACAAGCGGCTGCTGCGCACGCTGATCGCCGCCACCGTCGCCGAGGCCCACCGGTCCGCCTTCGGCCCTGGCGAGGACACGGGCCGACGCGGATCGGTCTTCGTCCTCGACGGAGAACAGGGACGCATCCGGCCCATCGCCCCCGACAAGGACTTCGAGCGGCCCGACCGGTACGGGACGCGGGCGGCCAGAGGGCTGAAGGACGCCGCCTTCGTCCGCGTCGACCTGATGAACGACCAGACCGCCGACGACGACCGCTGCCCCAACTGCGCGACCGGCAACGCCATCCGCTTCCTCGGCCGCGGTCTCGCTCCGCCGGCCGCCGCCTCCGTCACGCAGCTGTTCACCGGCGGCGAGCTGGCGCCCGGACCGGAGCGGCGCACGCTGCTGTTCAACGACTCCGTGCAGGACGCCGCCCACCGTGCGGGCTTCGTCGCCACTCGGGCGTACGACTTCTCCCTGCGCGCCCGGCTGGCCGCCCAACTGGACGAAGAGACCGCGCGACCGCTCAACGACATCGTGGCGGACTGCCTGGCCGATGTCGTCGACCGCGATGTCCTTGCCGCCGTCGCGCCCCCCGACCTGCATGACATCGAGGGCGTCGACCTGCTGCTGTCCGGTCGTAGCAAGGGCAGCCGCGCCACCTGGCAGCTCATCGGCGAGCGCCTCGCCTTCGCCGCGGTGATGGAGTTCGGACTGCGCTCCCGCCAGGGCCGCACCCTGGAACTGACCCGCACCGCCGCGGCCGAGGTCGACCTCCCGGACCCCGGCCCGGCCACCGAAGTGGTCCGGGACCTGCTGCAACGGACCCCGGCACTGGTGACGCTCCCGGACGGAGCCGTGCCGGACGAGGAACGCTACCGAGGCTATGTGCGCGGCATCCTGGAGCGGTTGCGCGTCCGGGGCGCCGTACGTCATCGCTGGCTCGACCCCTGGCTCGACGAGGCCGGAGTGCGCCGCTGGCTGGTGTGGGGCGGGCGCCCCGCGGGCATGCCCGCCTTCCCGCCCGGAATCTCGGCCCCCGCCTTCCTCCTCGACCGGGCCAAGGACCGGACACAGTTCGACACCCTCGGTTCGGCGCAGAACTGGTACCAGGACTGGACCACCCGCTGCCTCGGCCTGCCCCGGGACGCGGCCGCCGAGTTCGTCCGGACCCTGCTGCCCCGCCTGGCCGAGGCGGGCATCCTCTGCGCCCGCACGGCCAGGGACGGCGCGACCCGTGTCTACGGCCTCCAGCCCGGCCATGTCCGGGTCCGGGCACTGACCGACGACGTCGTGGGCGACGCCTACGCCCGCTGCCCGGTGTGCGCCTGGCAGCAGACCGTACACCCCGATCACCGGGACCACTGGCACCGCCAGCCCTGCCCCCGCTACCAGTGCTCCGGCACCCTCCTCGCCGCCGGATCGGAGACCGCCGAGCCCGACGGCGGTTCAGCGGTCCGCCTGCGCGACTACACCAAGGACTACTACCGGCGGCTGTACCGGGACACCGGCGCCTACACCGTCGTCACCGCCGAACACACCGGCGCCCTCACCCGCAAGGAACGCGAGACCGTCGAGGCCGCCTTCCGGCGCGGCACCCACTACACCGACCCCAATGTGCTCTCGTGCACGCCCACCCTCGAACTCGTCATCGACATCGGCGCGTTGTCCGCCGTCATCCTCGCCTCCCTGCCCAAGGGGCCCGCGAACTACGTGCAGCGGGTCGGCCGGGCCGGGCGGTCCAGCGGCAACGCCTACCTCCTCACCCTCGTCGACCGAGGCCCGCGCGACCTGTACTACCTCCAGGAGCCGCGGCAGATGATCGCGGGTGAGATCCACCCTCCGGGCTGCTACCTGTCGGCCGCCGAGATCCTGCGCCGCCAGTACGCGGCCCGGCTCCTCGACCTCGCCGCCCGCGGCGCGCTCCGCGGACCCGACGAGGACGGCGCCCCCGAAGTCCTTCCGCTGCCCCGACTGGCTTCCGCCCTGTTCGGCGAGACCGGCTGGCTGCACGACTTCACGGACGCGGCCCTGGCCCGGGGCAGCCTGCTGGTGGAGGAGTTCCTGGACCTCTTCGTGGACCGGCACGACGTGTCCGCCGTGGACGCGGAGACCGCCGACGCCCTGCGCTCCTTCGCCACCGACGGACTGCGCACCGCCGTCGAACGCGCGGCCACCACCTGGGAAGGGCGCCTCACCGACCTACGGGGCCGCCTGACCGCGATCGACGAAGCCCGTGCCCAGCTCATCGCCGGCGACCCCGAGCACGCCCGGCAGGACCGCGAACTGCGTGCCGAACGGTCCGCCGTCGCCCGCCGGTTCGCCGAGATCGGCCGGGAGAGCGCCCACGCCACCCTGGTCGGCCTCGGCCTGCTGCCCTCGGAAGCGCCCAACGCCCCAAATGGCTGGTCTGGCGCGTCTGCCCCGGCTGCGGCTACGTCCGTACGCACCGCGCCGAGGACGACACCGCCCCCTGCCCGCGCTGCCACAGCACCGCCATCGGCGACCGCGGCTGTCTGCACCGGGTGCTCCGGCCCGCCCGCGTCACCTCCCGGGACCGGCGCGACGACGCCCGGGTCAGGGACGAGTCGGACGACCGGGAGAGACTCACCTACACGGTCGTCACCGCCGTGGACATCGCCACCGATGACATCGAGTCCGCGTGGCGGCACCAACAGGCCACCTTCGGCTGGGACTTCAGCCGACAGGCCGCGGTCCGGGCGTTCAACCTCGGGCAGACCCGCTTCGACGTCCCCGCCACCGACTCCTTCGCGGGCGAGGACGTCCGGCTCAACCCCTTCTACGTGTGCACCCAGTGCGGCGGCGCCACGGCGAAGGGACGGCCCGCGCCGGACCAGTCCCCGGACGCCCTGAGCCCGTCCCTCGCACGTCGCCCCGACCGGTCCCACCACCGGCCCTGGTGCCCGCGCTTCCGGGGCCGCGGCGCCCCGGACGCCGACGTCCCCCTGCTGCTCGCCCACGCGCTCCGCACCGAGGCCCTGCGCATCCTGCTGCCCGCCGCCACGACCCACGTGGAGGAGCGCCTGTCCTCCTTCAAGGCACTGCTCCGGGCGGGCATCGCCGACACCTACGGCGGTAACCCGGATCACCTGGAAGCCGTCGTCGCCTCGATGCCCGACCAGTCGGGAGGCGGCGAGATCCGGCGCCGTTTCCTCGTGCTGTACGACACCCTCCCCGGCGGCACCGGCCACCTCCACCGCCTGGCCGCTCCGGACACCTTCCGAAACGTCCTCGCGGCGGCACGCCACCGCATCGACACCTGCCCCTGCCAGGAGGAGGGCAAGGCGGCCTGCCACCGCTGCCTGCTGCGACACGTCTCAGGCACGGAGTACGCCCACGTCAGCCGGGTGGCGGCGCTCGGCATGCTGCGCGAAGTCACCACGGTCATCACGACCGACAAAGACCTCGAAAGCATCATCGAGGAAGGTGACTTCGGGCGCTGGAAGGTCTTCCTCCATCCCACCCAGAAGCGGCTCGTGACACGCCGGTACTCCGGTCCGGCCCGGGTCGGCGGCGGCCCGGGGACCGGCAAGACGATGGTCGCCCTGCACCGGGTGAAGCACCTCGTGGACCGGCTCGGACCCGGCAACAGCAAGCAAGTCCTGCTGACCACCTTCAACAAGAACCTGGCGGCGGACCTGCGCGCCCGGCTGCTGGCCCTCGGCGGTCCCGAGACCCTGGCCAGGGTGGAGATCGCCCACGTCGACCAGCTGGCGACCCGTGTGGTGCGGGAGACGGACCCCGGCAACGTCAAGAGCCGGATCGACGACACACGCGTCCTCAACGAGTGGCGGCAGATACTGCTGGAAACCGGCGAGGCCAAGTGGGACGCCGAATTCCTGATGGACGAGTGGACGCAGGTCATCCTCGGCCAGGCAGTCAACTCCCGGGCCGGATACTTCAAGGCACGCCGGGCCGGACGGGGCAGGAGCATCACCCGCGCGGACCGGGCCCATATCTGGCAGCTCACCGAGCGGTTCACCCAGCGGCTCGACGAGAAGAACCTGGAGACCCACCGCCAGGTCGCGGAGCGGGCCGCTCGCCTGGAGATCGAACGCACGGCACGGATCGAGGCCGCGGCGCGGGCCAAGGAGGCGCGTGGCGGACTCGACAACGTGCATGCCGGGTCCGCCACCGGCGCCTGGCAGCGGTACCGCTACCGACACATCGTCGTCGACGAGGCCCAGGACCTCGCTGCCGCCCACTGGAAGATGCTGAGGGCCATGGTCGCCCCCGGGCCGGACGACATTTTCCTGGTCGGCGACACCCACCAGCGCATCTACGACAACCGTGTCACCTTGGGCAGCCTCGGCCTGCACATCCGCGGCCGCTCCGCCAAGCTCACGCTGAGCTACCGGACCACCCGCGAGATCCTCAAGTCGGCACTCGGCGTGCTGGGCGACGAACGCTACGACGATCTGGACGGCGACGAGGAGACGCTGGCCGGTTACCGCTCGGTGCTGTACGGCAGCGAGCCGGTGGTGCGGCCCACCGATTCCTTCGAGGACGAACTGGAGGCGATCACGGAACAGATCAAGGCCTGGCACGACATCCGCCGCGAGGACATCGCCGTGTGCGTCCCCACGAACGACATGGTCACCCAGGTGGCAGCCCGTCTGGCGAAGAGCGGGATCGGGTCGGCCGAGATCAGCGCCGACGGCCCTCGGGGCGACGAAGGCGTACACATCGGCACGATGTACCGGTTCAAGGGCCTCGAATACCAACGCATCGTCATCGCGGGTGTGCAGCGGGGACTCGTCCCCAGGGCGTCGGTGGAGGCCCTGCGCCGGACCGACCCGCCTCGGTACCAGGCGGAGTGCAAGCGGGCCCGCTCGCTGCTCTTCGTCGCCGCGACGAGAGCCAGGGACGCGCTCACCATCGTCTGGCACGGTGAGCCGAGCCCCCTGCTGGGAAACCTGTCGGTCGCTGCCGGCGGGGCCAGCGGGCGCTGATGGGGTGCCGTTCGGCGAGTCCGTCCGATTCTCGCCGGATCAGTCCCACCCGTGCACTCGGTCGTACTCGGCGCGCCCATGGCCGAAGTACTCAGGGGGAGTTGAGTACCCGCGCTCTGGCCGGTGGCGCGGGCGGCGGAAACGCTGGGGACATGCGTCAAGGACAAGGGAGACCCCTTCTTCAGTTGCTGTCGATACTCGTGCTCGCCGGGGTGTCGCCGGCGATGTGGGCCGCCTGGCTGGGCTGGGACCAGGATCGTGATGTACGAGCCGACGGGACGACGACCGGGCCGTACGAGGTGTGGCAGGTGGCCGGGCTGGTGCTGACCCTGCTGGTGGCGGTGTGCTGGGCCGCGTCCCGGCGGCACATCGCCGGCGCCGTGCTCGGCACCACGGCCGGGCTCACCGCTGCCGCCTACTACGACTGGTCGGACGATGCCAGCGGCCTCTTCGTGGTCGGCGTGGGGCTGGTCATGATGGGGAGCCTTGCGGCGACCGCGGTTCTTTCGGCCGTGATCGCCTCCGCGGGACGAGACAGCTGACGTCGCCTCCGCGAGCTGCCGACGGATCGCGTAGCGGTTCGCACGACCTGTGGGGCCGGGGTCGTCAGCCGGCAGGCCGGGACCGAGCCCCGTCGCCCGGTGCTGCTTCGGTGTGCGGGCGGTGGGGCGGGGCGTCAAGGGGATGTCAAGGTCGTCCCCGGAGGTGCCAAGGAAGCGCTAACACGCGTGCCGCTCGTGCCGCGAAGCGGCTTGCTTGGGGGAGGAGCAAGCCCCTTGCACGGGGAAGTTGGATCAGTGAGCGGAGTGCGTCGGCGGCGATGAGTGACGTGCGGCCCGGACGGCTGAAGGTGTATCTCGGGGCGGCTCCCGGGGTCGGCAAGACCTACCGGATGCTGGACGAGGGGCGGCGCCGTGCCGCGCGCGGGGCGGGCGTGGTCGTGGGGTACGCGGAGTGTCACGGCCGCGCGCACACGGAGGCCATGCTCGACGGACTGGAGACCGTCCCCCGGATCTCCGGCACCCATCGCGGCGGACGGTTCGAGGAGATGGACCTGGCGGCGGTCCTCGCCCGCCGGCCGCAGGTGGCGATCGTCGACGAGTTCGCGCACAGCAACATTCCCGGCGACGGCCGCAACCCCAAGCGCTGGCAGGACATCGAGACGTTGCTCGCGGCCGGTATCGACGTCGTCACCGCGCTGAACATCGCGCACCTGGAGTCCCTCAACGACGTGGCCGAGAAGATCACCGGGGTGCGGCAGCACGAGACCGTACCGGACGAGGTCGTACGACGCGCCTGGCAGATCGAGCTGGTCGACATGTCACCGGAGGGGCTGCGCCGACGCATGGCGCACGGCAACATCCATGCCCCCGAGGAGATCGACGCGGCGCTCGCCCGGTACTTCCGGCCGGGCAGCCTGACCGCCCTGCGCCATCTGGCGTTGCTGTGGGTGGCCGACCGGGTGGACGAGGCGCTCCAGGAGTACCGCTCCCAGGACGGTGTCGGCCCGGTCTGGGAGACCCGGGAGCGGGTCGTCGTGGCGCTGACCGGCGGACCGGAGGGCGACACGCTGATCCGGCGGGCCGCCCGCATCGCCGACCGCTCGGCCGGCGGCGATCTGCTGGCCGTGCACGTGGCCCGCAGTGACGGTCTGGCCGCCGGGGTGTCGCACGCCTCGCTGGCCCGGCAGCGCAGGCTCGTCGAGGACCTCGGCGGCAGCTACCACTCGGTCGTCGGCGACGATGTGGCCGGTGCGCTGGTGGACTTCGCCAGGGCCGAGAACGCCACCCAGCTCGTGCTCGGCACCAGCCGCCGCGGCCGGTTCGCCCGGGTCCTGACCGGGCCCGGCACCGGCGAGACGGTGACCGAGCTGTCCGGCGACATCGACGTCCACCGGGTCAGCCACGAGCGGGCCGGGCGCGGCACACTGCTGCCGTCGCGGCGCCGCACCCTGTCGACCGCCCGGCTGATCGCGGGCCCGGTGGCCGGTCTTGTGCTGCCGGTGCTGCTCACCGTCGTGCTCACCCGGCTGCGCGGAACGCTGAACCTGACGAGCGAGGCCCTGCTGTTCCTGTGCACCGTCGTGGGTGTGGCCTGCATAGGAGGGGTGGTCTCGGCGTTGATCGCGTCGGTGACGGCGTCCCTGCTGCTGAACTACTGGTTCATCCCGCCCGTCGGGCACTTCACCCTCGACGATCCGAACGCCGTGCTGGCCCTGGCGGTGTTCGCGACCGTGGCGGCGACCGTGGCCGCGGTGGTGGACCGGTCCCTGCGGCTGTCGCGGCGCTCCGCCCGGGCCACCGCCGAGGCGGAGACCATGTCGTCCCTGGCCGGGAGCATCGTGCGCGGCGAGGCGACCATTCCGGCCCTGTTGGAGCGGACGCGGGAGACCTTCGGGATGGAGTCGGCGGTGCTGGTGGACGAGCCGCCCGACACGGCCGGGGTGACGGCCGTGCCCGCGGGTTCCGGCGCCCACCTGGTGCTGCGGGGCCGCATGCTGTCGTCGTCCGAGCGGCGGGTGCTGGCCGCGTTCGCCGCGCATGTGGGTTCGGCGGTCGAGCGCGCCCGGCTGGCCGAGGCCGCGGCCGAGGTGGAGCCGGTGAAGGCCGCCGACCGGCTGCGTACGGCCCTGCTGCGGGCGGTCGGCCACGATCTGCGCACCCCGCTCGCCGCGGGCTGGGCCGCGGTCACCTCGCTGCGCGGCCGGGACGTCGCCTTCTCGGCGGAGGACCGCGACGAACTCCTCGCCACCGCCGACGAGTCCATGGCCAAGCTCAACCGGCTGGTGGAGAACCTGCTCGACCTCAGCCGTCTGGAGGCGGGCGCCCTCACGCTGAACCTACGGGCCACCTCCCTGGAGGAGGTGCTGCCGATGGCGCTGGGGGACGTCCCGCAGGCGGAGGTGGCGCACGTGGAGGAGATCCCGGAGGTGCTGGCCGACCCGCCGCTGCTGGAGCGAGTGATCGCCAACCTGGTCGGCAACGCCGCCCGGCACAGCCCGCCCGGGAAGACGGTGCTGGTCACCGCCAGTGCCCTGGCGGGGCGGGTGGAGCTGCGGATCGTGGACCGGGGGCCCGGGCTGCCCGCCGACGGCCGGGAGCGGCTCTTCGAGCCGTTCCAGCGGTTGGGCGACACCGACAACACCACCGGCCTCGGTCTCGGTCTGGCCCTCGCCCGGGGCCTGACCGAGGCCATGAACGGGACCCTCACCCCGGAGGACACCCCGGGCGGCGGTCTGACCATGGTCGTGTCACTGCCGGAGGCGCGCCGGTTCGCGGAGTCCTGGAGCTGACGGGCCGGGCCGGCCCGGTCCGGGCTGTCCGGCCAACCTGATCCGGGTCTGGTCAGTCCGGTTCGGGTCCGGTCCAGTCGGTCGGCGTCGTCAGCGGTCATGAACGGGACGCTCACCCCGGAGGACACTCCGGGCGGTAGTCAGACCATGCTTGTGTCATTGCCGGAGGCGCGCCGGTTCGCGGAGTCCTGGAGCTGACGGGCCGGGCCGGGCCGGTCCGGGCTGCCTGGCCAACCTGATCCGGGTCTGGTCAGTCCGGTTCGGGTCTGGTCAGTCCGGTTCGGGTCCGGTCAAGTCGGTCGGCGTCGTCAGCGGTCATGAACGGGACGCTCACCCCGGAGGACACTCCGGGCGGTAGTCAGACCATGCTTGTGTCACTGCCGGAGGCGCGCCGGTTCGCGGAGTCCTGGAGCTGACAGGTCCGGCCAGCTCGGTCCGGGCCCGGCCAACCCCGCCCGGCCAACCCGGTCGGCGTCGTCAGCGCGTGCCCGCCGGGACCGCCGACCCTGGCCCGGCTCCTGACCCGGGCTCTTGGTCCGCCGGGGAGGGTGGGTCTGCGAGATCCAGGGGTTTCCCCCCGGCGGGTTTCCCCCCGGCCGGGGGCGGCGAGGGGTGGTGGTCCCGGCGGGCACATGGCGTCGGCCGGGACGCTACTCCAGCCGGGACAGGGTGAACACGGCGCGCGCCGTCTCGCGTTCGACGCGGACCGAGAGTCGGCGCAGCGCGGTCTGCCCGCACAGCAGCAGACCGTCCGCCGCCGCCTTGCGCGCGCCCTCGTCCAGGCGGAACCACAGCTGCGGATGGCGCACCAGCACCTCGGGGTCGATCTCGACCCGGCCGCCCAGGGAGTCGCGCAGCACGAGCCGTTGGGAGACGCCGTCCAGACAGCGGACCGACACCAGCAGGTCCGTCCGTACCCGGTGCCCGCCCAGCAGCCGGCGCACGGCCAGCCGGTTCCCGCTCGCGGACACCCGGTCCGGGCACAGCACGACGAAGAGCAGTGCGGCGAGGGCGAACCAGAGCCCGGCGCGCCAGGGGGTGATCTGCCCGGCGGCCCGGTCGACCAGGAGCAGCAGGCCGAGCAGTAAGCCCGCGCAGCGGACGGCGCTGCGCAACTCACGTGTCCATTCAGCGTGGTTCGACACCACGGCGGCTTGGCCGGCCTGCGCGTCGGGCGGTTTCCGGTGGGTGTCGTCAAGGCGTCCCATGGCGCCGACCGTAAGGACCCGAAAGGCGCGGCCGTCCCGCCTTGACGCGGCTCTGACGGATGTCGAGCGGTTTCTTGCGCCCAGGCGGCGGACCGCGTCGCGTGGAGCGCGGACCGCGTCGCCCGGACCGCCGACCGCCGACCGCCGACCGCGGACTGCGGACTGCGGGGCCCCGGTGGCGGATCCCGGGTGGCGGGGCCCGGGTGGCGGCCGAGGGCGGTCGGCCGCGGCACACACCCGTCAAGGTCCCGTCAGGGTCGGCCCGTCGGGCGCGAAGAAGGCGCAAGGAACCGCCACGGACGGCGCAGAACGGACAGAACCTGGGTGCGCCCGCGCACGCCCCAGCCCGCGTGCGCGGTCCTGGCAGAAGGAGCACGTACCCATGTCCGTCCTGACCATCGAGCCGGATGCCGTACCCGCCGGCGAGGAACCACCCGATACCGGCGAACGGCACCGCCTCGGCGCCGTCACCGGCCTCGCCGCGCTGTCGCTGGACGCCATGGCGTCCGTGGCGTACGGCCCCGAGGCGATCGTGCTCGTCCTGGCCGCCGCGGGCGCCCACGGACTGGGTTTCACGATGCCGGTCACCCTGGCCATCGCCGCCCTGCTGGCGGTACTGGTGGCCTCCTACCGGCAGGTGATCGCGGCGTTCCCGGACGGCGGCGGCTCCTACGCCGTGGCGAAGACGCACCTGGGGGCGCGCACGAGCCTGGTGGCCGCCGCCTCGCTGGTGCTGGACTATGTCCTGAACGTGGCCGTGGCCGTCACGGCCGGTGTGGCCGCGCTGACCTCCGCGTTCCCCGCCCTCTACGACGACCGGCTGTGGCTGTGCCTGGCGGTGCTCGCCCTGATCACGGGCGTCAACCTGCGCGGAATCGTGGAGTCGGCCAAGGCGTTCATCGCCCCGACCGTCGTCTTCGTCGGCTCGATCCTCGTGCTGATCCTCGTGGGGCTCTTCCGCTCCCACCCGGTGAGCACGGCGACCGCGGCCGGACACACCTCGGTCCTGGCGGACAACGCCACCACCGTGGGTGCCCTGCTGTTGCTGAAAGCATTCGCCTCCGGCTGTGCGGCCCTGACCGGGGTGGAGGCCATCGCCAACGCCGTCCCCTCCTTCCGCGTCCCGCGGGTGCGCCGCGCGCAGCGCGCTGAGGTGGCCCTCGGCGCCGTACTCGGTGTGATGCTCATCGGCCTGTCGGTGCTGATCTCCCGCTTCCACCTCCAGCCGGTCGAGGGCGTCACGGTCCTCGCCCAGCTCGCGGACGCCTCGCTCGGCCACAACTGGGCCTTCTACGTCATCCAGTTCGCAACGATGACCCTGCTGGCGCTGTCCGCGAACACCTCCTTCGGCGGGCTTCCGGTGCTGCTGAAGCTGCTCGCCCGGGACAACTACCTGCCGCATGTCTTCGCCCTGAAGGCCGACCGCCAGGTGCACCGCCACGGGGTGCTCGCCCTCGCCCTGGTCTCCGCCGCGCTGCTGGTGTTCTCCGGAGGCGACACCAACACCCTGGTGCCGCTGTTCGCCATCGGCGTCTTCGTCGGCTTCACCCTCGCCCAGGTCGGCATGGTCCGGCACTGGCGGCTGGAGCGCGGCCCAGGATGGCGCGGCAAGGCGCTGCTCAACGGGTTCGGGGCGCTGCTCACCGGGGTCGCGGCGGTGGTCGTCACCCTGAGCAAGTTCACCGAGGGCGCCTGGCTCATCGTGATCGCCCTGCCGCTGCTCGTGGCCGCCTTCGAGGCCGTGCACCGCGCCTACGGCCGGATCGGGGAGCGCCTCGGTCTGGGCCGGATCCCCGAGGCTCCGCACCGTGAACGCTCGCTCGTGATCGTGCCGGTGTCGTCCCTGTCCCGGCTGACGTCGGAGGCGCTGACGGCCGCCGCTTCCCTCGGCGACGAGGTCCGCGCGGTCACCGTCTGCTACCCGGACCCGGAGGACCGCGCCCAGCTGCGCACTCTGGAGCGCGCCTGGGCCGAGTGGGACCCCGGCGTGCCGCTGGTCCGGCTGGCCTCCGAGCGCCGCGCCCTGGGCCGTCCCCTCGCCGCCTACGTCCGTGAGGTCGCCGCGGCGGAACCGGTCACCCGGGTCACCGTGCTGATCCCGGAGACCGAGCCGGAGCGGCTGTGGCAGCGGCTGCTGCAGAACCAGCGGGGCGCGGTCGTGGCGCACGCGGTACGGCGGGAGACCAGCGCGGTGATCTGCCGGCTGCGCTTCCGGCTGCCGTGATCCGGGGCACGGCAGCCGGCTCACCAGCTTCAGGGGCACCAGCTTCCGGGTCACCGGTCTTCGGGTCACCGGCCCCGGGGTCGCGGCCTGCGGGCCGCGGCCTGCGGGCCGCCGACACGCCCGTGCCGATCGAGCGCCGTAAGAGGCCCGTCAGCCGTATGAGGCCCGTCAAAGGCGTGCGGGCCGCCGTATGAGAGCCGTCAACGCACGACCGGATCCGGTCAATGAGGCGCTTTCCTCTATGCGTCAGTATCTGTCGAACCTCACTTCAGGAGTTCGCGATGGCCGATGTGGCCTTCGTCGTCACCACGATCGCGGTGTTCGCGCTGGTGGCGCTTGTCGCCAGGGGGGTGACGAAGCTGTGACCGTCGAAAACGTCGTCGGCCTGGTCGTGGCCGTCGCCCTGCTGGGTTATCTCGTCCTCGCCCTGATCTTCCCGGAGAGGTTCTGAGCCACGCCATGGGTCCCCAACTCGCAGCTATTCTCCAGCTGCTGGCGCTCGTAGGCGCGCTCGCGCTGGTCTACATCCCCCTGGGCACCTATATGGCCCGGGTCTACTCCTCCGACAAGCACCTGCGCGTCGAGAAGTGGATCTACAAGGGGATCGGCGCCAACCCCGACGCGGAAATGCGCTGGCCCGCCTATCTGCGCGGGGTGCTGGCCTTCTCCGCGGCCAGTGTCCTGTTCCTGTACCTGTTGCAGCGCCTCCAGGGTGTGCTACCGGGTTCGCTCGGTTTCTCCGCCGTCAGCCCGGCGCAGTCGTTCAACACGGCCGCCTCCTTCGTGTCCAACACGAACTGGCAGTCGTACTACGGCGAGCAGACCATGGGCCATGTCGTGCAGACGGCGGGCCTCGCGGTGCAGAACTTCGTCTCCGCCGCCGTCGGCATCGCCGTCGCCGTGGCTCTGGTGCGGGGCTTCGCCCGTGCGCGCACCGGCGAGATCGGCAACTTCTGGGCCGACCTGGTGCGGGGCACGGTGCGCATCCTGGTCCCGATCGCCGTCGTCGCCGCGGTGGTGCTGGTGGCCTGCGGTGCCATCCAGAACTTCTCCGGCATCCACGAGGTCGGCCAGTTCATGGGCGGCTCGCAGCAGTGGAACGGCGGCGCGGTCGCCTCCCAGGAGGTCATCAAGGAGCTGGGCACGAACGGCGGCGGCTACTTCAACGCCAACAGCGCCCACCCCTTCGAGAACCCCACCCCCTTCACCAACCTCCTTGAGATCTTCCTCATCCTGGTGATCCCGTTCTCGTTGACCCGCACCTTCGGTGTGCTGGTCGGTTCCGTGAAGCAGGGGTACGCGATCCTCGCCGCCATGGGCACCATCTGGCTCGGCTTCGTCGCCCTGATGATGTGGACGGAGTTCGCCCACCACGGCCCGGCGCTCCAGGCGGCGGGCGCGGCGCTGGAGGGCAAGGAGGTCCGGTTCGGGGTCGGCGGCTCGTCGATCTTCGCGGTGTCGACCACCCTGACCTCGACCGGCGCGGTCGACTCCTTCCACTCGTCCTTCACCGGCCTCGGCGGCGGCATCACCATGCTGGGCATGATGCTGGGCGAGATCGCGCCCGGTGGCACCGGCTCCGGTCTCTACGGCATGCTGATCATGGCCGTGATCGCGGTGTTCATCGCCGGTCTGATGGTCGGCCGCACACCCGAGTACCTGGGCAAGAAGATCGGCTCGCGTCAGATCAAGCTGGCGGCCGTCTACATCCTGATCACCCCGGCGCTGGTGCTGGTCTTCTCGGCGGCCTCCATGGCGCTGCCGACGCCGCCGCACTCGATGCTGAACTCGGGCGCGCACGGATTCTCCGAGGTCCTGTACGCCTTCACCTCCGCCGCCAACAACAACGGCTCGGCCTTCGCCGGCCTCAACGCGAACACGGACTGGTTCAACACCATGACCGGACTCGCGATGCTGCTCGGCCGTTTCCTGCCGATGGTGTTCGTGCTGGCGCTGGCCGGCTCGCTCGCCGAGCAGCAGCCGGTCCCCGTCACCGCGGGCACCCTGCGGACCGAGAAACCTCTGTTCGCCGGCCTGCTGGTCGGCGCGATCCTGATCATCACCGGTCTCACCTACTTCCCGGCCCTGGCGCTGGGCCCGCTCGCCGAGGGGCTGGCGTGAGGACCCCCCGTAGAGGGACGTCCACTCGTAGCGAGACGACCAACCGTAGCGAGACGACCACCCGTAGAGAGAAGTCAGAGGACGCCATGTCCACAGCCACTCCCACCAGGGCGCCGCACAGCGACGTGCCCACCGGGCACAAGGCGGCCGAGGGCCGTGTCGGCGCGGGCCTCTTCGACCCCGGACAGCTCATCACGTCCCTGCCGGACGCCGTCCGCAAGCTGGATCCACGGGTGATGGTCAAGTCGCCCGTCATGTTCGTGGTGTGGATCGGTTCCCTCCTCACCACCGTCTTCTCCTTCAAGGACCCCGGGGACTGGTTCGGCTGGGCGATCAGCGCCTGGCTGTGGCTCACCGTGATCTTCGCGAATCTGGCGGAGGCGGTCGCGGAGGGCCGGGGCAAGGCACAGGCGGACACCCTGCGCAGGGCCAGGACCGACACCGTCGCCCGCAGGCTGGACGCGGGGCGTGAAGAGCAGGTGCCGGGCACCGAGTTGAGGATCGGCGACCTGGTGGTGTGCGAGGCCGGGGACATCATCCCCGGTGACGGCGATGTCGTCGAGGGCGTCGCGTCCGTGGACGAGTCCGCGATCACGGGCGAGTCGGCTCCGGTGATCCGTGAGTCCGGCGGTGACCGCTCGGCGGTCACGGGCGGGACGAAGGTCCTGTCGGACCGGATCGTCATCAAGATCACGACGAGGCCGGGGGAGACGTTCATCGACCGGATGATCGGCCTGGTCGAGGGCGCGGCCCGGCAGAAGACGCCGAACGAGATCGCCCTGAACATCCTGCTCGCGTCGTTGACGATCGTGTTCCTGCTGGCGTGCGCCACGCTGCCGCCGCTCGCCGACTACGCGGGCACACATCTGACGATGGTCGTGCTGGTCGCCCTGCTGGTGTGCCTGATCCCTACGACCATCGGTGCCCTGTTGTCCGCGATCGGTATCGCGGGCATGGACCGGCTGGTGCAGCGCAATGTGCTGGCCATGTCGGGCCGCGCGGTCGAGGCCGCCGGTGACGTCTCCACGCTGCTGCTCGACAAGACCGGGACGATCACCCTCGGCAACCGGCAGGCCGCCGAGTTCGTGCCGGTGCACGGCACCACCGCGGCCGAACTCGCCGACGCCGCCCAGCTGTCCTCGCTGGCCGACGAGACGCCCGAGGGCCGCTCCGTCGTGGTGCTGGCGAAGGAGAAGTACGGGCTGCGCGAGCGGCACCAGGGCGAGCTGGCGCAGGCCGAGTGGATCGCCTTCACCGCGCAGACCCGGATGTCGGGCGTGGACGTCGACGGCCGGAAGATCCGCAAGGGCGCGGCCGGTTCGATCATCGCCTGGGTCAAGGAGCGGGGCGGCACGGCCACCGCCGACGCCGACCAGATCGCGAGCGGCATCTCCGGGGCCGGTGGCACCCCCCTGCTCGTCGCTGTAGAGGACGCCGCGGGCGCCCGGATTCTGGGCGTCATCCATCTCAAGGACGTCGTCAAGGACGGCATGCGGGAGCGGTTCGACGAACTGCGCCGCATGGGCATCAGAACCGTCATGATCACCGGGGACAACCCGCTGACCGCCAAGGCGATCGCCGAGGAGGCGGGGGTGGACGACTTCCTCGCGGAGGCCACGCCCGAGGACAAGATGGCCCTCATCAAGCGGGAGCAGGCGGGCGGCAGGCTGGTCGCGATGACCGGTGACGGCACCAACGACGCGCCCGCGCTCGCCCAGGCGGACGTCGGAGTGGCGATGAACACCGGCACGTCGGCCGCCAAGGAGGCCGGCAACATGGTCGACCTCGACTCCAACCCGACCAAGCTGATCGAGATCGTCGAGATCGGCAAACAACTACTGATCACCCGGGGTGCGTTGACCACGTTCTCCATCGCCAACGACGTGGCGAAATACTTCGCGATCATCCCGGCGCTGTTCGCGGCGGTCTACCCGGGCCTGGACAAGCTGAACATCATGCAGCTGTCCTCGCCCGACTCCGCGATCCTGTCCGCGGTCATCTTCAACGCGCTGATCATCATCGCGCTGGTACCGCTGTCCCTGAAGGGCGTGCGGTACCGGCCGATGAGTGCGGACCGGATGCTCCGCCGCAACCTCGGGATCTACGGCATCGGCGGCCTGATCGCCCCCTTCATCGGCATCAAGATCATCGACCTGATCATCTCCCTCATCCCAGGAATCGGCTGATCGCCATGAGCAACTCCGTAACGAACACCGCCCGGCTGCTCGGGGCGGGCCTGCGCGCCCTTCTCGTACTCACCCTGGTGACCGGTGTCCTCTACCCGCTGGCCGTCACCGGCATCGCCCAGGGACTGTTCCACGACAAGGCGAACGGCTCAGAGATCAAGGCGGACGGCAAGGTCGTCGGCTCGTCCCTGATCGGGCAGTCGTACCAACTGCCGCTGAAGAAGGGCCAGGAGACCCCGGACGCGGACCTCAAGTGGTTCCAGGGTCGCCCCGCCAACGGCCTCGGCACCAACAGCCTCAACACCCAGTACAAGCTGATCCTGTCCGGTGCCACCAACCTCTCCGCCGACAGCAAGGTCCTGATCGAACAGGTACGGGACGCCAAGGCCGCGGTCGTCAAGGACAACTCGGTGCCCGGCTACACCGTCCGGCCGGCCGACGTCCCCGCCGACGCGGTCACCTCCTCCGGCTCCGGCCTGGACCCGGACATCTCCCCGGCCTACGCCGCACTCCAGATCCACCGGGTCGCCGCGAAGAACGGCCTACCGGTCGGCCGGGTCGACCGGCTCGTCGAGGACCACACCACCGGCCGCACCCTCGGCTTCATCGGCGAGCCCCGGGTGAACGTCCTGGAGCTCAACATCGCGCTCAAGGACCTTGTGGCGAAGCACTGATGGGGTTACGCGACACGCACGAGAGCCGGCGGCCGGGGGACCTCCCCGAGCCGTCGGCTCCCGCCGTCATGACGTCGGTCGCCCTGCGTCCGGCGCCCCTCGACCCGGCCTACGACGGACGGAAAGGCACACGCTCTTGACTTCCTCCCCCGCTTAAAGGCGGGGGGTTCCGGCGGTCGCCCGCTGGGTTTCCTGCTTCACCGACGACTGCCCCGTCCGGGAGGACTCCCGTTGAGGTCTTACACCGTCTCCACAGGCAGACGCCGCCAGCCCGGCGGCCAGAATGTTCTTCGCGGCGTTCACGTCACGGTCGTGCGTGGTCCCGCACTCGCACGTCCACTCCCGGACGTTCAGCGGCAGCTTCTCACGGACCGTGCCGCAGGATCCACACAGCTTGCTGCTGGGGAACCAGCGGTCGACCACCACGAGTTCGCGCCCGTACCAGGCGCACTTGTACTCCAGCATGGAACGCAGTTCCGCCCACGACGCATCGGAGACGGCGCGCGCGAACCTGCCGTTCTTCAGCAGGTTGCGGACGGTGAGGTCCTCGATCACAACCGTTTGGTTCTCACGGACGAGTCGAGTCGAGAGCTTGTGCAGGAAGT
>NZ_JBSGBN010000126.1:0-28890 GCF_053601275.1 Streptomyces sp. NPDC004752
GACCGCGCTCCGTCGCCGGGCCGGGCCCGTCGGGAAGCGGCGCGCCGACCTGAGCGCGCGGCGGGCCGGCCCGAGAGCAAGGCCGGATCCGGCGCGCGGGGCAACGGACCCGCAGGCGTGGCGAACGCACCGGTCACCACGCCGTCCCGCGCCCCCGGCCGCGGCGCCTACTCCCTGACCCCGGTCACCACGTGGGCGTGCCGTTCCTCGCAGACCGCCAGGTCGGCGGTCAGACCGGCGCGGGTGAGGGCCTCGACGGCCGGTCCTGCCTGCTGCTCGCTGGTCTCGATCAGGAGGCGGCCACCGGGGGCGAGCCAGTCGGGCGCGGCGGTGGCGACACGGCGCAGCACGTCCAGGCCGTCCGCGCCGCCGTCGAGGGCGAGCAGCGGCTCGTGGTCCCGGGCCTCCGCGGGAAGCAGCCCCACCTCGCCGCTCGGGACGTACGGCACGTTCGCCGCGAGGATGTCGACGCGGCCCCGGAGCGTGTGGGGCAGCGGCTCGAACAGGTCGCCCGTATGGGCGTGTCCGCCGTACTCCGCGATGTTGCGGCGGGCGCAGCGCACCGCGGCCGGATCGACGTCGGCGGCGTGCAACTCGGTCCGGCCGAGCGCCGCGGCCAGGGCGGCGCCCACGGCACCGGAGCCGCAGCACAGGTCCACGACGACCCGGGCGCCCGGTGAGCGGGCGAGGGCCTGGTCGACGAGGAACTCGGTACGGCGGCGGGGCACGAAGACGCCCGGTTCCACGGTGATCCGCAGTCCGTGGAACTCGGCCCAGCCGAGGACGTGTTCGAGGGGCAGTCCGGCGGCGCGCCGGTCCACCATGGCGGTGAGTTCGTCCGGTGTGCGGGCGGTGCCGAGGATCAACTCCGCCTCGTCCTCGGCGAAGACACAGCCGGCGGCGCGCAGCACGGCGACGACGGCGGAAGGGGTGAGCAGGGGCATGGAAGCCGAGAGCCTTTCGGTGACCTGGGATCGAAGGGCGCTCCCGCGGGCAGCGGCTACCGGCGACGCACGCCGCGGTGGGGGGTGAGCACCCGACCTGACACAGCGGTAATGGGTCCCACCTCCTCGACGGCACTGGCCGGGACGTTCCGCGGCCGACGGCCACCCTACCCGAACCCCGAACGTCGGACACCGGCGGCCGTTTCGCCCCCTTCACTGCCCAGCCCGCCCCCGCCTCTCGTCGTCTCGCCCTCCTCGTCCGGTCAGACCGCCACGGCTTCCCGGCCGTCCGTCAGTCGCTGCGGTGTCCGGACGGCCAGGAACGAGGTCCTGCGCCGCAGCCGGAAGCCGAGCGACTCATAGAGCCGGATGGCGTTGGTGTTCTCGGCGCTCGCGTGCAGGAACGGCGTCTCGCCCCGCGCCCGGATGCCGTGGGCCACGGCGAGGATCAGCCGGGTCGCCAGGCCCTCGCCGCGGACGAGGGGATCGGTGCAGACCGCGCTGATCTCGGTCCAGCCGGGCGGATGCAGCCGCTCCCCCGCCATGGCGACCAGTGCCCCGCCGCGCCGGATGCCCAGATAGGTGCCGAGTTCGACGGTGCGCGGCAGGAAGGGGCCCGGCTTGGTGCGCTCGACCAGGTCGATCATCTCGGGGACGTCGGCGGGGCCGAGGCGGGTCGCCTCCGCATCCGGGGCGGCGGCGAGGCCGTCGTCGACGAGCTGGACACCCGCCATCCGCAAAGTGACCTCCCAGCCCCGGGGCACCTGTCCGCGGAAGCCGGGCAGCGGGACCTCGGCGCCCGGACCGGCGAGCGCGGCGAGATCCGCCCAGTCGTCGGCGTCGGGTTCGTCGGGCAGTGCGAGCCACGGGGTCACGTCGAGCGGGTAACGCAGCACTCGGCCACGGCGTTCGGCGAAGTGGGCGTGCGGGCCGGTCAGCGAGGCCAGGGCGGGGTTGTCGAGGACGTGCGCGGTCCCGGCGGCGCCGGTCCGTGGGTTCGGTTCGCTCACCGCGAGACCTCGATCACGATCTTCCCGCGGGTGTGGCCGTCCTCGACGGCGCGCAGCGCCTCCGCGGCCTGCTCCAGGGGGAAGGTCCGGGAGACATGTGGGTCGAGCACACCGGTCAGCACCAGCTGGGCCACCGCGTCGAGTACGGCTGCGGTGCGGGCCCGGGCGACCCGGGCGCCGCCCAGCTCGGCGACGGTCTCGGGCGTGGCGCCCGCGGTGATCAGTCGGGTCCGGTCGGCGAGCAGGCCGGCCGCCTCGGTCAGCGTCTCGCCGCCGATGAGGTCGTAGACGGCGTCGACTCCCTCGGGCGCGGCGGCCCGGACCCGGTGGGCCAGGTCCGGTCCGGAGGGCACGTGCACGGCGCCCAGCGACTCGACGAAGTCCTTCTTGCCCTCGCTCGCCACGCCCAGCACGCGCACCCCGAGGGACCGGGCGATCTGCACGGCCGCCGCGCCGACGCCGCCGCCCGCGCCGGTGACCAGCAGCGTCGTTCCGGCGGGCGGGTCGAGCTGGCGGATGCCGTCGTAGGCCGTGGCCGCCGCGACCGGCAGGGCCGCCGCGTCGGTGAAGGACAGTCCGGCGGGCTTGTGCGCGGTCACCGCGGCGGGCAGCAGGGCGTACTCGGCGTAGCCCCCGGCGACGGTGTTGCCGAAGACCTCGTCCCCGACGGCGATCCCGGTCACGCCGTCGCCGACCTCCTTGACGACGCCGGAGACCTCGCTGCCGAACACGGCCGGGAACGCGCGCTCCCCGACGTCGCCGGGGCGGCGCAGGCCCTCGCGCAGCTTCCAGTCGACGGGGTTCACCCCCGCGGCGCGTACCGCGACCAGGACCTGACCGGCGCCGGGCGCGGGCCGGTCGACGTCGGCGAATGCCTCGGTCTCCGGTCCCCCGTACTGCGTGAAGACGTACGCCTTGGGCATCTGCTTCCTCACTCTCCTTGCGCTGTCGCGGGCTCACCGGTGCCGGCGTTCAGCGCCGTACCGGTGCCTGCACTCAGCGCCAAGGATCAGCACGCGACGGCTATTCCCGGTCCGCGGCGACGTTCATACGGCCGCAATGTTCGGGGTGCTGACCTGGGACGGAGCACCGCAGACGGCGGCGTACGGTGGGCATCATGAATGTCACCCGAGGCTTCACCAGGCGCCCGCGCGTCCTCGATCCGGGGCTGCCGCCCGGCCAGTACGACGCGGGGGACGACTGGCCCGTGCTCTCCGCGGAGGTCACCCCGCAGCTGGCGCCGGCCGACTGGTCGTTCCGCGTGGACGGGCTGGTGGCCGAGCCGCACACCTGGGACTGGGACGCGGCACACGCACTGCCCGCGTCCGGGTACGAGGGTGACATCCACTGTGTGACCGGCTGGTCGAAGTTCGGGGTGCGATTCGGCGGCGTCTCACTGGACTGCTTCCTCCATATGGTCCGACCCCATGTGTCCGCCACCCATGCCGTCGCGTACTCGCACACGGGCTACACCACGAACCTGCCGCTCGCCGACCTCAGCGGCGGGCGTGCCTGGATCGTCTGGGAGTACGACGGTATGCCGCTGGCGCCGGAGCACGGTGGCCCGGCGCGGCTGCTGGCGCCGCACCTGTACTTCTGGAAGAGCGCCAAGTGGATCGCCGGTCTCACCCTCCTCGACCATGACGAGCCCGGGTTCTGGGAGGGCAACGGCTACCACGCACGCGGCAACCCCTGGGCGGAGCAGCGGTACTCCGGTGACTGAGACCTTCGCTCCCCGCACCCGCTTCGCGGTGCCCGGACGCATCGCCGTCGGCGACCAGGCCGCGTCGGTGTGGCAGACGGCCACCCTCACCGACATCCGACGCGAGACTGCGCGCGCCGCCACCTTCCGGCTCGCGGTGCCGTACTGGGCGGGGCATCTGCCCGGCCAGCATTTGATGCTGCGGCTCACGGCCGACGACGGCTATGTGGCGCAGCGCCACTACTCGATCGCGTCGGCGCCGGACGACTCCGGGCACATCGAGCTGACCCTCGACCATGTGGAGGACGGTGAGGTGTCCGGCTGGTTCCATACGGTGGCCAGGCCCGGGGACACGGTGGAGGTGCGCGGCCCGCTGAGCGGCTTCTTCGCCTGGCCGGGCGACCGGCCGGCGCTGCTGATCGGTGCCGGGTCCGGGGTCGTACCGCTGATGTCGATGGTCCGGCACCGCCGGGCGCGCGGACTCGCCGTGCCGCTGCGGCTGCTGGTGTCCGCGCGCCGTCCCGAGGAGTTGATCTACGCGAGGGAGTTGGGCGCCGAGACCACCTCGGTGTTCACCCGGAGCGCTCCCCGAGGTGTGGCGGTCGGACGTCTGGCGGTCGCACATGTGGCGCCGCTCCTGGACGAGCAGCCGCCCGGTGGGTGGGAGGCATATGTGTGTGGCTCCAATGGGTTCGCCGAGCATGCCTCGCGGCTGCTCGTCGCGGCCGGTCAGCCGGTGGACCGCATCCGCATCGAGCGCTTCGGCTGAGCCGGGGACCGCCGCCCGTCGGAGGTGTCGCCCGCACCGTCCCTGACCTGCGGGCGCGGCAATCCGCTGCGCCGCCGGTCGGACGTCGTGAAGGCGTGGACGGCGCTGACGTCGCCGTGCGGCTGTGCGTCGCCGTGCCGCTGTGCGAGGGCGTGCCCCTGCTGAGAGGGCGGGCGGGCCGGTGGGCGCACGACCGGGCGGCGGCGACCAGCGGCTTCGGCGCAGCGGGCCGACCGGCACATCGTGCTGGCGAAGGTGATCGGGGGCACGGCCCTGCCGCTGCCCGCGACGGAGGACGGCCGGGTGAACGCCCGGTGGGCCATGATGCGCTGGGCGGAGTCCGGTGCCCGGGAGCGCACGGCTGTGGCCCGCGTCCCGACGGGCGCGCGCACCGGGGAGGTGGTGGACGTCTGGTTCGACTCCGGCGGGCGCGGCGGCGGTGGTGGTTCACCTCGCCCACGGGGTCGCCCGCCGGATCGCGCTGCGCCACCGGCCGCCGGAGCGGGAACGGGAGTGGGCCTGCACCGGCCCGGACTGGCCCCCCGGGCGGACCTGAACCCGCCGGGCCAGGCCGTCCGCCGGGCCGCTCCGTCCGCGGGGCCGCAACGTACGCGGGGCCGGGCCGTCCGCGGGGCCAAGCCCCGTATCCCGCACCCGGATCGACCCGATCATCCGGTGTCCGCGCCCGGCCGTCCCGGGCCTCGGCCCACCGTCCACGGAAACCGGTTCCTACCCCTTGACCAGCGGCTCGGCGCCGGTCACGGTACCAAGGACCGCCGCACGACTCTGGCGATCGCTCCGAGCACCGACGTACGGTGCGATCATCCGCACTCACTCTTCACAAAGGCAGCTGCTGATGGCTCTGTTCGACCTACCGCTCGACGAACTCCACGAGTACCGCAGCGCGTCCGCGGAGCCCGAGGACTTCGATGCCTTCTGGTCCAAGACGCTCCAGGAGGCGCGCGAGCACGACCTGGACGCCCGCTTCGAACTGGTTGACACAGGTCTGTCCACGGTGCGGGTCCACGACGTGACGTTCGCCGGGTTCGGCGGCCACCCGGTCAAGGGCTGGCTGGTGCTGCCCGCCGACGCCGCGGAACCCCTGCCCCTGGTCGTGCAGTTCGTCGGCTACGGCGGCGGGCGCGGGCTGCCGTACGAGCATCTGCTGTGGGCGTCGACGGGGCGCGCGCACTTCGTGATGGACACCCGCGGGCAGGGCAGCGCCTGGGGCAGCGGGGGTGACACCGCCGACCCCGTGGGCGCCGTGCCCGCGTACCCCGGGTTCATGACCCGGGGCGTGGACGCGCCCGAAAACTACTACTACCGGAGGGTGTTCACGGACGCCGTGCGCGCGGTCGAGGCGGCCCGGTCGCATCCGCTGACCGACGCGACCCGGACCGTGGCGATCGGCGGCAGCCAGGGCGGCGGCATCACGCTCGCCGTGGGCGGACTGGTTCCCGACCTGGTGGCGGTCGCCCCGGACGTGCCGTTCCTGTGCGACTTCCCGCGGGCGACGAAGCTGACGGACAGCCACCCGTACCGCGAGATCGGTCTCTACCTGCGGACGCACCGCGGACGCACCGCGGACGTGCTGCACACCCTGTCCTACTTCGACGGCGTCCACTTCGCGGCCCGCGGCCGGGCCCCCGCCCTGTTCTCGACCGCGCTGGAGGACCAGACCTGCCCGCCGTCCACGGTGTTCGCCGCGTACAACGCCTGGGCGCACGACGACAAGTCGATCGAGGTGTACGAGTTCAACGGCCACGAGGGCGGCGGCTCGTTCCAGGACGCGGCGAAGGTGCGCTGGCTGCGCTCGTACGCCTGACGGCGGGACCCCGGGCCCCGGTGCGCGGGCCGGTCCCCCCGAGATCGGAGGCCGGTCGGGCGGGCGATGTCGCCCGCCTGGCCGGCTAGGGCAGGCGCCGCGCCACGACCAGCCGGGCGCGGGGGCTGCCGTCGGCGCGCCGGCCGAACTCGGGCAGGGCGTGCCACTCCGTGCCGAAGCCGGCGCGCCCCAACTCGTCGAGCACGGCGCCGAGTCGGAAGGCCCGGTAGTACATGACGAACGGCGGGCGCCACACGGCGTTGCGCACCCGCATCACGGTGTCGAAGCCGAGCAGGATCCAGAACCAGGCACTTGTGGGGCGGGGCGGGGCGAGCACCGGGAATGCGAAGCCGCCGCCCGGCCGCAGCACGGAGTGGACCTGGCGGAACAGTCCCGGCAGTTCGCGCGGCAGGAAGTGCCCGAACGCCCCGAAGCTCACGACGAGATCGAAAGCGGCCGTGAACGGCAGGGCACGCGCGTCGCCGCGCACCAAGTGGACGGGCGGTCCCTTCGGGTAGGTATGCCGACCGGCCACGTCGAGCATGCCGGCGCTGAAGTCGACACCCGTGACGCTCCGCCGGCACACCCGGGTCAGCACCTCCGTCCCGGCGCCCGTGCCACAGCACAGGTCGAGCCCGTCGGCGAACGGACCGAGCCGGCCGAGCCCCGCGGCGACGGCCTCCAGAATGTCGTCCGGTGTGCGGAAGGGGGTGTGGTCGAACTTCGGGGCGAGCAGGTCGTAGCCGCGCTCGACCGACGACAGCGCCTGGACGGCAAGTTCACGCAGGCTGGGTCCCTCGGGGCTGAACATACGGTCAGCCTAGGCGCACGCGCCGGTTCAGCGCCGTCAGTGATCGACCGCTCGCCCGCCTCGGCGGCCTCACGGGCGCGCCCTGTGCGGTGCAGCAGGTTCGGCGCGGGTGGGGGTCACAGGTGGTGACCCGCCAGTCCGCCCGCGCTCTCCCACGCCGCCACCAGGCCGGGAGATTCCGGCGGAGAAGTGCGGAGAAGTGCGGCTCGGACGCCCGGGTGACCGCCCAGGGCACCCGGGTGGCAAGACCGGGCCACGTGACGGTGATGAGCGCCGTACCCGAACCGAGGGACAGACCGCGTACGGGCACCCTGATCGCCACCGCTGTCCGATCGCCACCGCTGTCCGGACGGCGGCCAACTCATCGATGCAGGGCTGGAGTTCCGCGACATGCGGGGGGGTGAAGACCAAGGCTCACCAGGGTCTGCGGCCGGCGGTGGTCGTCCCCGTCGCCGGTGATGGTCCCCGTGACCGGTGATCGTGCCGCACACGGTCGCGAAGGTCGTCGGCGGCCATCCCTCGGCGATCCCGGCCTTCCCCTCCCACGGTGCCGAGAAGTGCGGGCGGCGCGGCCTCGACCCCATCGGGTGCCAGAGGAGCACCGAAAGGACCACCACCTCGGCCTCCCCCGGCAGCATGAAGCATGACGGGAGCGGGGGCTCCCGCGCCGACAGCCGTACGCGGGTCGGTCCGGCCGCGACGCCGACCGTGCCGACAGCCCGTCTCGGGCACGACGAACAGCCCGGCCCGTGACGTCTTCTCGAACCCGGTTCTCCGCCCGGTGCGGCCCGCCGCAGGCCCTTGGGGTGCGATCCTCGGGCGTGGTCGCGCAACCCGTGGTAGGGTGCGGTCAGCACTTGTGTACGTCCCGTCGTGGGCGCCGGTGCCCTTTCTTCTCAGTTTCTTCTCAGTTTCTCTTCAGTTCGCCGATGTGGCCGCCGTCTTCCGGTCGGCAGGTCGGCTTCCCGCACACCCCGTCGGCAGTGGCCATGGCCCTGCCCTCGCCAGGGTGATGTCCGCCGCCCCGGCGCTCTCCTGCGCCCTCTCCGCGGCCCTCCCCCTCCCCTTCACCCGCCTGTTGCCAGGCCCAGCGTCCGCGAAAGGACCACCCTCCCATGACCACCACACTCGAACACCCCCCGGTGCAGTCGCAGCCGTCGGCCGACCGGCCCGTCACCGGTGTCCTCGACATCGACGCGCACGGGAAGGGACAGCTGCGGGCCGAGAACTGCCTACCCACGTCGGCCGACCCGCAGGTTCCGGCCGCGCTGATCCGCCGGTACGGCCTGCGCAAGGGCGACCTCGTCGAAGGCGTCCGCGGACCGCAGCGCGCGCTGACCGGCATCGAACGTGTCAACGGTCGCGCGCCCGGAGAGCTGCGCGACCGGCCCCACTTCCGTGACCTCACCCCGCTGCACCCGCACGAACGGCTCCGGCTGGAGCACCCGGCGTCCGGTCCGGCCGGCCGGATCGTCGATCTGTTCACGCCCGTCGGCAAGGGCCAGCGCGGGCTCCTCGTGGCCCCGCCGAAGACCGGAAAGACCGTGGTGCTCCAGCAGCTCGCCGCCGCCGTCACCGGCAACCATCCCGAGTGCCGTCTCATGCTGGTGCTGCTCGACGAGCGCCCCGAGGAGGTCACCGAGATGCGGCGCTCGGTGCGCGGCGAGGTGTACGCCTCGACCTTCGACCGGACGCCCAAGCAGCACATCGCGCTGGCGGAACTCGTGATCGAACGGGCGAAGCGGCTCGTCGAGGACGGCACGGACGTCGTGATCCTGCTCGACTCGCTGACCCGGCTGTGCCGGGCCCACAACAACGCGGCGACCACGAGCGGCCGCACCCTGAGCGGCGGCGTCGACGCGGCGGCGCTGCTCGGCCCCAAGCGGTTCTTCGGCGCCGCCCGCCAGGCCGAGGAGGGCGGCTCGCTCACCATCCTCGCCACCGCGCTGGTGGAGACCGGCTCCCGCGCCGACGAGTTCTTCTTCGAGGAACTGAAGAGCACCGGCAACATGGAGCTGCGCCTGGACCGGCAGCTCGCCGCGCGCCGTGTCTTCCCGGCCGTCGACCTGCCCGCGTCCGGCACCCGCCGCGAGGAACTCCTCCTCACCCCCTTCGAGTTGACGACCGTACGCGGCCTGCGCCGGGCCCTGCGGAGCAGGGACGGCGGGCCGGCGAACGTGGAGACCCTGCTGGAGCGGATGCGGGAGACCCCCGACAACGCGACGTTTCTGCGCCGCGTCCAGCCGACACTGCCGCCCAGCTGAGCCATCGAGCCGACACTGCCGCCCAGCTGAGCCAGGCCGGACAACCCGGTCGGCCGCCGCCCGAAGCGGAGCCCGCGGCCTCCGGCGTGGCAGCCGCCACGGTCGAGCAGGTGTCCCGTCCCCGCGGGGGCAGCGGCCAGGGACGCCCCGTGTGGGACATCCGGGTTGCTCGGGGACGCCATGCGGCCCAGACAGCGCGCACCACGGCAGCTCCGTTTCTACGTTTCTCATATGAACATCGGATCTCCCTCCCGATGGGCCGTGTCGGCCTGCGCGCTCTGTGTGGCGGGCATGCTCCCCCTCACGCCCACCGTGGCCGTGGCCCAGCCGAGAACCGCCGCCCCCTCGCCACCGGACCCGTCGAGAGCCGCGGTGCCGCAGCCCTCGGTCCTCTTCGGCGACGGCACCCAGGTCAGGCCGCACCGCGACGCGCCCGGGCTGCCCGACCTCACCGCGCTGTCCTGGCTGGTCGCCGACGCCGGTACCGGCGAGGTGCTGGCCGCCCACGACGCGCACCGCGAGCTGCCGCCGGCCAGCACCCTGAAGACGCTGTTCGCGCTCACCGTGCTGCCGGTCCTGCCGGGCGGCACCCGGCACACGGTGACCGCGAAGGAGCTGGCGGACATCGGCCCCGGCAGCAGTCTCGTCGGAGTCCAGGAGGGACAGACCTACCAGGTGTCCGACCTGTGGCGCGGCGTCTTCCTCAGCTCGGGCAACGACGCCGTGCATGTGCTGGCCTCGCTGGACGGCGGCTGGGACACCACGGTCCGCCGGATGCAGTCCAAGGCCCGCGCCCTGGGCGCCCGCGACACCCACGTCGTCTCACCCGACGGATACGACGCCCCCGGCCAGGTGTCCTCGGCGTTCGACCTGGCCGTCTTCGGCCGGGCCGGACTGCGTAACCCCGACTTCGCCCGGTACTGCTCGACCGTGTCGGCCGGCTTCCCCGGCATCGACGGGTCGTACGGGATCGAGAACACCAACCGGCTGCTGACCGGCGAGGACGGCGTGGCGCGCTACCCGGGCCTGCTCGGCGTCAAGAACGGCTACACCAGCGATGCCGGCAACACCCTCGTGGCCGCCGCCCACCAGGGCGACCGCACCCTCGTGGTGACGGTGCTCAACCCCCAGGAGGACGACGGCCTCACCGTCTACGAGGAGGCGCGCGCGCTGCTGGACTGGGGTTTCGCCGCCGCCGACCGGGTCGACCCGGTCGGCTCGCTGGACGCGCTGCGGGACAAGCCCCGACGCACCGCGGCACCGTCCGCGGTGCCGTCCCCGGCGGCGGTCGCCGCGTCCGTGCCCGACACCGGCTCCGGCTGGTCGGAGACCGGCGTCATCGCGGGTGTGGCCGGGCTGAGCGCGGGCGCCGTGGCCCTGGCGCTGCGGGTCAAGAACCAGCGGGGCGCGCGGGACTGACCCACCGGCAGACCGAGCAGCAGGCCGAGCGTGATCCACGTGTAGGTGTTGCTGCCGAGGAACCCGTCGACTCCGGAGGCGTCGTCGAACCACAGCCACACCACGCTGGTGCACAGCATCGCGTACAGGGCGCCCGCGATCCGTGGGTGCCCGGTGCGGACCAGCACCGCGAAGGAGGGCAGCAGCCACACCAGATGGTGCACCCAGGTGATCGGGCTGACCAGACAGGCCACCAGGCCGGTGAGCGCGAAGGCCGCCGTCCAGTCCCCGGCCGCGGCGGCCCGGCGTACCCGCCACGCCCACACGCACAGCACCAGCAGCACCGCCGTCGCCCACAGCGGGCGGCCCGTCTCGCCCAGCCGGGCCAGCACGCCCTGCACCGACTGGTTCGAGACATAGTCGAGGCGCCCCACCCGGTTGGTGTCCCACAGCGCCTCGGTCCAGTAGAAGCGCGAGGCCCGTGGGTCCACCCAGGCCGCGAGCCCGGTGGCCGCGAGCGCGACCGCCGTCGCGGTCCCGGCGGCCCGCCAGCGGCGGGTGAGCAGCAGCAGGCCGATGAAGACGGCGGGCGTCAGCTTGACGGCGGCGGCCAGGCCGATCCCCACGCCCGCCCAGCGGCCCCGGCCCGTCGCCAGCAACCGGGCGTCGACCAGGACCAGGACCAGCAGCAGCAGGTTCACCTGGCCGAAGCTGATGGTGTCGCGCACCGGCTCGAACAGGGCGAGCAGGCACCCGGCGAGCGCCCAGCCGAACCAGCCGTGGCGCCGCTGCTCCGGCCCGGCCAGCAGTCGCAGCACGACGGCCAGCGCGACCAGGTTGAGCAGCAGGCAGAGCACGATGGCGGTGTGCAGTCCCAGCAGGGCCATCGGCAGCATCGCGACCGCCGCGAACGGCGGATAGGTGAAGCCGTACCCCGTGCCCGGGACGCGGTAGTCGTAGAGCCTGCCGCCGTGGTGGACCCAGGTGTCGACCGCCCCGTAGTACACGCGCAGGTCGAAGAAGTCGCGCAGCAGCGGCACGGTGGCCGTGAAGGCGGTCACGGCGGCGGCGAGGACCAGGACGAGGAGCAGCCGGCCCCGTTCGGTGCGCGGCGCGTTCATGCGGCCCGGCCCAGCGCCGGGGCCTGCGCGGCCTGGTGGGCCTGCCACAGCACGACCACGGCGAGCACGCCGCCGGAGACGGCGAGCACCAGTTGCCCGGCGTCGGCGGCGGCGCCGCTGGGCAGCACGGCCAGGGCGAGCGTGGCCGTCACGGCGGCCACCCGGTGCCGCACCGAGGTACTGGGCGCGGCGGCCGCGATCAGGAACAGTCCCCACAGGGCGTACCAGGGACGGATCGCCGGGCCGAAGGCGGCCACCGTCGCAAGGCTCAGCCCGAGCGCGTACACCGGGCGCGGGCGCAGCCGCAGCCATATGAGGAGGACGGCGACGGCGGTGGCGGCGAGGCCGAGGGTGTGCCAGACGGGGACGGCCAGCGGTGCCAGATCGCTGCCCAGGTGGGCGAGCAGCGCGCCGGTCGCCCGGCCCAGCAGGCTGGTGAGTGCCCAGTTGTGCGCGGAGACCGGGGTGTCGAGGGCGCTGATCCAGCCGTATCCCGTGCCGGCCACGGCCGTCGCGGCGACCGTGGTCGCCCCGGCCGCGGCCGCGGTCGTCAAGGCGGCGCGCAGCGGGCTGCGGCCCGCGCGAACCTGGAGCATCACGACCGCGAGCAGGCCGAGCGCGGCGGGCGCCTTGACCAGGGCGGCGAGCGTGACCAGGACGGCCCCGGCGGCGGGCCGGCGGCCGAGCGCCGCGACCAGGCCGACGCCGAGCAGCCCGAGCATGATCGCGTCGTTGTGCGCGCCCGCGACCAGGTGCAGCAGGACCAGCGGGTTGAGGGCGCCGAGCCACAGGGCGGCGGCCGGGTCGGCGCCGCTGTGCCGGGCGAGCCGGGGCAGGGCCGCCGCCATCAGGGCGACGCCGAGGAGCGCGAGCAGCCGCATGCCGACGAGTCCGGCGGGCAGTTCGCCGCGGGTCAGACCGGACAGGGCCGAGGCGACGGCGAGGAAGGCCGGGCCGTAGGGGGCCGCGGTGTTCTGCCACGCGGGGGCGACCTCGTCGGCGAGCGGGCCGCCGAGCCGCGCGGGCCCGTAGGTGTACACATCCATGTGGGCGTCGACCATGGCGCCCTGCGCGAGATAGCTGTACACGTCCCGGCTGAACAGCGGCGGTGCGAGCAGCAGCGGGCTCGCCCAGACCGCGAGGACCAGCAGCAGGGCGCGCGGGCTGGGGGGCTCGGGGCCGCGGACGACACGGCCGAGCAGCGCCCAGGCCGCGATCAGCAGGACGACGCCGAAGTACACCCCGACCAGGCCGAGGGCCGCCCTCGCCGATGCGGGGGCCAGGAGTTCCTGGACGGGCAGGGCTCCGGCGCTCTCACCGCCCAGCGCGAGGAAGGCGGTACCGGCCAGACCGAGCATCTGACAGCGGCGGAGATCGACGGGGAAAGCCATGGCCAACACTCGGCAAGCGTGTCAACGCCGGGTGGCCGTGAGGCGACGGACCGCTCACCGGCGGGAGACCTGCTCGTGACCGGCGTGTTACCGGACCCGTACCGCCCGCCCGGTCAGAAGACGGACAGCCCGGTGAGCGTGGTGAAACGGTCGAGGGCCGCCACTCCCGCCACGGAGTTGCCGCGCTCGTCGAGGCCCGGGCTCCATACGCACAGCGCGCACCGGCCCGGCACCACCGCGATGATCCCGCCGCCCACGCCGCTCTTGCCGGGCAGGCCGACCCGGTAGGCGAAGTCGCCCGCCGCGTCATAGGTGCCGCAGGTCAGCATGACCGCGTTGACCTGCTTGGCCTGGCTGCGGGTGAGCAGCCGGGTGCCGTCGGCGCGGACGCCGTGCCGGGCCAGGACGGTGGTGGCGAGGGCGAGGTCGGCGCAGGACGCGGCGATGGAGCACTGCCGGAAGTACTGGTCGAGCAGGACGGGGACCGGGTTGTCGATGTTGCGGTACGAGGCCATGAAGTGGGCCAGGGCCGCGTTGCGGTCGCCGTGCGCGGTCTCGGAGGCGGCGACCTCCAGGTCGAAGTCCAGGTCGGGGTTGCCGCTCTCGGTGCGCAGGAAGGCCAGCAGTTCCCCGGCCGCGTCCCCGGTGCGGGTCTGGAGCCGGTCGGTGACGACGAGGGCGCCCGCGTTGATGAACGGGTTGCGTGGGATGCCGTTCTCGTACTCCAGCTGCACCAGGGAGTTGAAGGGGTTGCCGGACGGCTCGCGGCCGACGTGCTCCCACAGTGCGTCGCCCTCGCGGAACAGGTCGAGGGCGAGCGTGAAGACCTTGGTGATGGACTGCGTCGAGAACGGCCGGCGCCACTCCCCCACCCCGTACACCGTCCCGTCCAGTTCGGCGACGGCCATGCCGAAGCTGCGCGGGTCGCGGGCCGCGAGCGCCGGGATGTAGTCGGCGGGGCGCCCGCGGCCCGGGGTGCGTTCGATCTCCTCGGCGATGCGCTCCAGGACCGGCAGGAAGGCGGCGGACGGCGTCACTGTCATGATCGCCATTGTGCCGCCGGGCCGGTCACGGTGCGTCGTCCCGGCTCAGACGGTGGGTGCTCCGTTGCCCGCGACGATCTCCGGACGCAGCAGGTCGGCCAGGGTCGCGGCGGGCAACAGGCCCTTGTCGAGGACGAGTTCGGCCACGCCGCGGCCGGTGGCCAGGGCCTCCTTGGCGATATCGGTGGCGGCCGTGTAGCCGATGTGCGGGTTGAGCGCGGTGACCAGGCCGATGGAGTTCTCCACGGTCGCGTGCAGCTTCTCGGTGTTCGCGGTGATGCCGGCGACGCACCGCTCGGCGAGCGTGACACAGGCGTTGCGCAGATGCGTGATGCTCTGTGACAGGGAGTGCAGGATGATCGGCTCGAAGGCGTTGAGCTGGAGCTGTCCCGCCTCGGCGGCCATGGTGATGGTGACGTCGTTGCCGATGACCTCGAAGGCGACCTGGTTGACCACCTCGGGGATCACCGGGTTGACCTTGCCCGGCATGATGCTCGAACCGGCCTGCACGGCCGGCAGGTTGATCTCGCCGAGGCCGGCGCGCGGGCCGGACGACAGCAGGCGCAGGTCGTTGCAGCTCTTGGAGAGCTTGACCGCGATCCGCTTGAGGACGCCGGACATCTGGACGAAGGCACCGCAGTCCTGGGTGGCCTCGACCAGGTTGGCGGCGGTGACCAGCGGCAGGCCGGTGATCTCGCTGAGGTGGCGGCGGGCCGACTCGGCGTACCCGGCGGGCGCGTTGAGGCCCGTGCCGATCGCCGTGGCACCGAGGTTGATCTCGTGGATCAGTTCGACGGCCTCCGCGAGCCGGTTGCGGTCCTCGTCGAGCATCACGGCGTACGCCGAGAACTCCTGCCCGAGGGTCATCGGCACCGCGTCCTGAAGCTGGGTGCGGCCCATCTTCAGGACGTCGCGGAACTCGACGGCCTTGCGGGCGAAGGCGTCCTGGAGGACCGCCATGGCCTTGAGCAGGCCGTGCACCGCGAAGACGGTCGCGATCTTCACGGCGGTCGGGTAGACGTCGTTGGTGGACTGGCCGAGGTTGACGTCCTCGTTGGGGTGCAGCTGCCGGTACTGGCCTCTTTCGTGCCCCAGTAGTTCCAGGGCGCGGTTGGCGACGACCTCGTTGGCGTTCATGTTGGTCGAGGTGCCGGCGCCGCCCTGGACGACATCGACGACGAACTGGTCGTGCAGCTCGCCGGCGCGGATCTCCCGGCAGGCGGCCACGATCGCGGCGGCCTTCTCGGGCGCCAGCAGCCCGAGTTCCTCGTTGGCGCGGGCGGCGGCCTCCTTGACCGCGGCGAGGGCGTCGATCAGATGCGGGTAGGCGGATATCGGCGTGCCGGTGATGGCGAAGTTCTCCGTCGCGCGCAGGGTGTGGATCCCCCAGTAGGCGTCGGCGGGAACGTCCCGGTCGCCGAGCAGGTCGTGTTCGCGGCGGGTGCGGGCGGCGGTCATGACGGAGCGGGTCCTCTTTCGGGAGGGTGCGGGAGGGCGGAGGGTCGTTCGCCCCGGCCGGGGGTCAGACGCGGGCCGGCCGCGGGAGCGGGCCCAGTGCGGGTACCGGGCGTACGCAGCCGACGGGGGCCCCGCCGCCGAGCAGGGGCTCACCGGCGAACTCCGTGAGCAGCTCCGGGTCGACCCCGGCGTGGGCCAGCGCCGCCGCGGCGACCGGGATCCGGGCCCGGGCCCCGCCGTCGGCGATCTTGACGGCGATCGCGCGGCCGTCCGGCAGCGCGGCGACCTCCACCCCCTCGAACCCGTCCTTGGCGAGCAGCCCGGGCACGGCCCGCATCAGCGCGGCCACGTCCCGCCCGGACCCGGAGGCCATCTCGGCGTGCTCGCGCATCGCGTCGGCGACCCGCGCCTCGGGTGTGCCGGGCGCGGCGGTGACGATGCGGGCGGCGGCGCGGGCCAGGCCATGCAGGGAGATGGCGAACAGCGGGGCGCCGCAGCCGTCCACCGTGACCCGGGCGATCCGCTGATCGGTGAGGTCCTCGACGATCTCGGCGATGCCTTGCTGGAGCGGGTGGGCCGGGTCCGGGTAGTCGTCCAGGGACCAGCCGGCCAGCCGCGCGGTGTGGAGCATCGCCGCGTGCTTGCCGGAGCAGTTCTGGGCAAGCCGCGAGGGCGGCCGGCCCTCGCGCACCCAGGCGTCCCGGACGACGGGGTCGAACGGCATGTCCGGCACATTGCGCAGGTCGTCCTCGGTGAGGCCGGCCAGTTCGAGGATCCGCCGGGCGCCGGCGAGGTGACGCTCCTCGCCGGAGTGGCTCGCCGCGGCCAGCGAGAGCAGTTCGCCGTCGAGCGGCAGCCCGGCCCGCACCATGGCGACGGCCTGGACGGGCTTGAGGGCCGAGCGCGGATAGAACGCGGCCTCGATGTCGCCGAGTTGGCAGCGGACCTCGCCGTCGGCGCCGAGCACGACGACGGAACCGTGGTGGATGCCCTCGACGACCCCGCCGCGCAGGACGTGGGCGACGGGGACGTGACGGGGTTCGCGCACGACGGGCGCGCCCACGGGTGAACTGCTGTACATCACTGCCTGGTCATGGGTGAGTCGGGACGGGTCGGCGCGGGGGTTCACGCGTCGGCTCCGGTGGGCGTGCGCGCCGTCCGGCCGCGGATCGCGTACCAGCCCGCGACCAGCACCGCGACGATCAGCGGCAGGCACAGCACGGTGGTGCGTCCGGCGCCGCCGTCGGCGTACATGAGGACCAGGACGGTGGCGAGGAAGGCCAGCGTCACGAGTTCGGTCCAGGGGGAACCCGGCAGTCGGTAGCCGGGCCGGCTGAGTTCGCCCTGCTGGCTCTTCTGCCAGAAGAGCAGGTGACAGATCATGATCATGCCCCAGGTGGCGAGGATGCCGATCGCCGCGAAGTTGAGCACGATCTCGAAGGCGTCGGCGGGGACGACGAAGTTCAGGCCGACCCCGAGGACACAGATACCGCCGGTCAGCAGGATTCCGCCGTACGGCACCTGGCTGCGGCTCATCCGCGCGGTGAACTTCGGGGCGGAGCCGCTCATGGCCATGGAGCGCAGGATGCGGCCGGTGGAGTACAGGCCGGAGTTGAGGGAGGACAGGGCCGCGGTGAGGACGACGAGGTTCATCACGCCGCCGGCCGCGGGGATGCCGATGTGGGACAGCACGGTGACGAAGGGGCTCTCCCCCGCCGAGTATCTGTTCCAGGGCAGCAGCATCGACAGCAGCAGGACCGAGCCGACATAGAACAGTCCGACGCGCCACATGATCGAGTTGATCGCCTTCGGCATGACCTTCTCCGGGTGCTCGGTCTCGCCGGCCGCGACGCCGACCAGTTCGACGGAGGCGTAGGCGAAGACGACACCCTGGATGATCAGCAGCATGGGCAGCAGGCCGTTGGGGAAGACGCCGCCGTGGTCGATGATCACGGACGGGCCGGGGGCGGCGCCGTCCACCGGGTGACGGGTGACCAGCAGGAAGATGCCGATGCACAGAAAGGTCACCAGGGCGCCGACCTTGACGATGGCGAACCAGAACTCCAGTTCGCCGAAGAACCTCACCGAGATCAGATTGACCGTGAGCACGACGGACAGGGCGATCAGCGCGATCACCCACTGCGGCAGGTCGGAGAACATGCCCCAGTAGTGGGTGTACGTCGCGACCGCGGTGATGTCGGCGATGCCGGTGGTGGCCCAGTTGAGGAAGTACATCCAGCCCGCGGTGTACGCACCCTTCTCGCCGAGGAACTCACGGGCGTACGACACGAAGGCACCGGACGAGGGGCGGTACAGGACGAGTTCGCCGAGGGCCCGCACGACCAGGAAGGCGAACACGCCGCACACGGCGTAGGCGACGAACAGGGAGGGGCCGGCGTCGGCGAGCCGGCCGCCGGCGCCGAGGAAGAGGCCGGTGCCGATGGCGCCTCCGATGGCGATCATGTTGACATGCCGGGACTTCAGGGACTTGCTGTAGCCCGCGTCTCCGGCGTCGACATGACGGTGCGAGGGGCGTGTGTCGCCCTTGAGGTACTGCTGGCTCACGCCTCGGGTCCGCCTTCCGTGGGGGTGTCCGCGCGCCCGGGGCGCACGATGTCGGTGAGGGTGTTCGCGACGCGGTCGAGATGGTGGGACATGGCGTCCACCGCGTCGCGCTCGGAGCCGTCGACCAGCGCCTCGACGATCGCCCGGTGCTCCCGGTTGGACTGTTCACGGCGGCCGCCGAGTCGGTTGAGGAAGGCCGACTGCCGGGCCAGCGCGTCCCGGATCTCCTCGATGACGCGGCGGAAGACGGGATTCTGCGCGGCCTCGGCCACCGCAAGGTGGAAGAGGGTGTCCATGGCGACCCAGGCGGTGGTGTCCGTCTCCCGTTCCATGCGGTCGAGGAGGTGCGTCAGCTGGTCGAGGTTCTCCGGGGTGCGGCGCAGCGCCGCGTATCCGGCGACCGGGAGTTCCACATGGCGGCGGACCTCCAGCAGGTCGCTGGCCGCGTAGTCGCCGAAGGTGGGGTCCTCGACGGCGTTCGCGACGACGAAGGTGCCCTTGCCGGTCCGGGAGACCGTGAGGCCCATCGTCTGCAGCGCTCGCAGGGCCTCGCGGAGCACGGGCCGGGAGACTTCGAGCGTGCGGCACAGCTCCGCCTCGGAGGGGAGCTTGTCGCCTATCGCGTACGCGCCGCGCTCGATGGCGTCGCGGAGGTGGGCGAGCACCGCTTCCATGGCGCTGACGCGCCGCGGTCCCGAGCCAGCTGTCTGGCTGTCTGACAGGTTCACGGGGGTGATACTCCGGGTGACGTCGGGGAGCTGTCAAGGGCGGCGGAGGATGACCTTCACGACTCCGGCGCCCCCGCCGTCGTCCGGATGTCCCGGACGGCCGCGCCGCCGCACCCCTCGCCGGTCACCGCATCGCCGGTCATCGCATCGGCGGTACACGCGGTGCCGGACCGCACCCGGGCCGAGGCGAGACGGCGGGGCAGCGGGCGCGCCACGCGGATGTCCCACGATCGCGACGCGCCGGCCTCGGCACCTGCCGGTGTCAGCTGTCGAGCACACCCGTGGCCAGCAGGCCGAAGAGGGTCACGCCGATGACGATGCGGTAGAGCACGAAGGCATTGAAGGAGTGCCGGGCGACATACTTCAGCAGCCAGGCGATGGAGGCGTAGGCGACACCGAAGGAGACCACGGTGCCGACGGCGAGGGGGGCGGCGCCCACGCCCGCACCCAGGGCGTCCTTCAGCTCGTAGAGGCCGGCGCCGGTCAGGGCCGGAATACCGAGGAAGAAGGACAGGCGGGTGGCGGCGACCCGGTCCAGGTCGAGGATGAGCGCGGTGGACATGGTGGCGCCGGAGCGGGAGAAGCCCGGGAAGAGGAGGGCGAGGATCTGCGAGCAGCCGACCAGCATCGCGTCCTTGAAGGAGGTGTCGTCCTCGCCGCGTTTGTGCCGGCCCATCTGGTCGGCGGCCCACATGACGCCGCTGCCGACGATCAGCGAGCCGGCCACCACCCACAGCGAGCCGAGCGCGCCGTCGATCAGCGGCTTGGCGGCCAGGCCCACGATGACGATGGGGATGGTGGAGTAGATCACCCACCAGGCGAACTTGTAGTCGTGGTGCACCCGCTCCTCACGGTTGCGCAGACCGCGGCCCCAGGCGGAGACGATCCGCACGATGTCCTTGAAGAAGTACACGAACACGGCGGCGATGGCGCCGACCTGGATGACGGCGGAGAACCCGACCACGGACTTGTCGTCGACGGGGATATGCATGAGCCCCTCGGTGATCTTGAGGTGGCCGGTGGAGGACACGGGGAGGAACTCGGTCACCCCCTCGACGACTCCGAGGACGACGGCCTGACCGACGGAGATGGCGCTCATGGGATCCAGTTCTGAGGAGTTGGTCGACAGTGCTGTAGACAGTCTTACTACGCCCGGGCGCACCGCAAGCACCGGCGCCGGGACGCTGGTCGCGGCCGTCGGCGGGCCGTGGATCGGGCGGCCGGCGGGGGCGCCGTACGGGCACCCCGGAAGAGGGCCGGGTCACGCACCGGCCCCACCGTACGGGCGGCCGGACGGCCCGGTGCGACACCAGGCCCGGCACGGGGACAGCACCCGGCCGGTTCACAACGACTTCTTACTCTTCACGCCCGTATCGTCCCGTTTTGTCGGAACCATGGCATGGCGCGTGACGGGACGTCGGGACGCACGGCGTGGCGCGTGACGGGACGTCGGGACGCACGGCTACCACCCCCTCTCGAACAACCGGGACACCTCGGCGATGCGGATCTCGTCGCGCCGGTAGTAGGTGCGGTGCCGGATCCGTTTGGTGCGCAGCAGACCGATCCCGGCCAGGAGGCGGAGGTGGCTGTCGGCGACCCTGCGGGGCACGCCCAGCTTGGCCGCGACGGCTCGTGAGGTGACGCCGTCCTCGCCGGGATCCGGTTGGCGCCCGCGCGGAAAATGGTCGGCGGGGTCCTTCAGCCAGGCGAGGATCTCCAGGCGCGTCCTGCCCATGGGAGTCCTCAGCACCTCGTCACCTCCAGCGGAGCCGCCCTCGCGCCCCGGCCACCCACTGTCCCGCGGCCGACACGGCCGCGTCCGGGACTCGTCGATCCTTGTCCGGGACCGAGCGGCTGGAGGACCGAAGGCCGTGCGGTCCGGCCGCCCCACAGGGGCTCCCGGGCGCACGGAACGCCGCGGGCCCGGCCACCCCGTGGCTCCCGGCCCGGCCGGGGCCGATCAGCGACGGCCGAACCGGGACATGGGGGCGAGCGCCCGGTAGGCGTTCCGTTCAGCAACTCCCTGTCGAGAGTGGTCAGCAACGTCATCACGCTGCTCGTCCCAGCCGAACGGGGCCCGGTTCTCCTAGCCGCCACCAAGGGCGCCGTCGGCCGTGGCGTCGGCGACCATTGGGCGCGCCCGGTTCGCCGCTCGCGATCCCGCCGGGCGCGGCCCGAACCGGCCGTACCGCGGACGGCGGACGGCGGGGACGTCGGCGCCGTTCCCGGCGCCGACCAGCCCGGCCTTCGCCGGCGCCGCCAGCGCGCCGCTCGGCGCGCCCGCACCGGCCCGACGGGCGGCGCGGCTGAGCCGGGACTCAGCGGGCGGCGGTGCCGACGGTCGCGCGGGGCCGGGGCCGCGAACGACCACGCAGCGGGCGGCGGGGTGCACGCATCCGCACTAGTTGCATACTCAATAATTTGCGGGAGCGGTGTTACCGTGCGGGTATGGCAGTCAAGACGGCCGAGGCCCGGCTGGAGGATCGCTGGCGCGACATCCTGTCGGTGCACGCGCGCACGATGTGCGAGATTGACCGGGTGCTGCATCCGTACGGCCTGGGCGCGAGCGACTTCGAGGTGCTCGACGTCCTGGCCGCCGAGTCGTCCCGGGAGGGCGACCAGTGCCGGGTGCAGAACCTCGTCGGACGGGTCCATTTGAGCCAGAGCGCCCTGTCCCGGCTGATCGGACGGCTGGAGAAGGACGGTCTGGTGGAGCGCTCGGTGTGCGCCGAGGACCGGCGCGGCGTATGGGTCACGCTCACCCGTAAGGGCCGCGACCTGCACACCGAGGTGCTGCCGCTGCAACGGGCGGCGCTGACACGAATGCTGGCCGGCCCGGTCGGCTAGCGCTAGCGCAGATCCGGTCGGCCAGCGCCGGTCCGACCGTTCCCGCCGGGCCCGCGACGCTCCCCCGGCTGCCGCTGGAAGATGCCCCCAGGCACCGCACCTCGCCGCGTCATCGAGCACGCCCGAACACGCCCCGCACGAGGGCGCCCCTCCCCCTTGCGACGCACGGCTCCCCCACGCTCGGCCGCACTCGCGCGGGAGGTACCCCCATGACGCTGCGGACTACTCCGATGACGCCGCGAACTGAACCGACGCGAATGATCAGACAGACCCTGGACCACGAGCCCGACCCCGGCCGGCAGGACGTCCACCCGCTGGGCCGCGATCTGCGCGCGGGCCGGTGACGCGGGGGCGAGCAGCAGATTCGCGTCGTCGAGACGGGCGCGGACCCGGCGGCGGCCGGGCCGACGGGCCGACCTGGCGAGGCTGCCGCGCGGACCCGAGACCGGCAGGTGCGGACCGATGGCCGCCCGCCCCCGCGCCGCCGGGCGCGAGACCGGTGCCTCGGACGGTGGCGCTTCGCGTCGGGTCGCGCCAACCGCGCCCGCTCGCACCCCGGTTGGCCCACAGTCGATTTGACACCCGCTCCGCACCACCCGCACCCTACGATCATGAAATCCATTTCCAATAAGGGCGGCTAGACATGCGCGTGGCATTCGTCGGCAAGGGCGGCAGCGGCAAGACCACCCTGTCGGCCCTCTTCTCCCGCCGTCTGGCGCGGTCCGGCGCGCCGGTCGTCGCCATCGACGGCGACATCAACCAGCATCTGGCCCACGCCCTGGGCCTCGCCGAGGAGGAACGCCTCACGGTGCCGCCGCTGAGCGCGCACACCGGCGAGATCAAGGACTATCTGCGGGGCACGAATCCGCGGATCCCCTCACGCGAGGCCATGGTCAAGACGACCCCGCCCGGCCATGGCTCGCGGCTGCTGCGGCCGCTCGGGGGCGACGAGATCCACTCCCGTCATGTCCAGGCGGTCGGCGGGGTGCCGCTGATGGTCACCGGCGCGTTCGACGAGAGCGACCTCGGCGTGGCCTGCTACCACTCGAAGCTGGGCGCGGTCGAGCTGTATCTCAACCATCTCGTGGACGGGCCCGGCGAGTACGTCGTGGTCGACATGACGGCGGGCGCCGACGCCTTCGCCTCGGGCCTGTTCACCCGGTTCGACCTCACCTTCGTGGTGGTCGAGCCCACGCGCAAGAGCGTCTCCGTGCTCCGTCAGTACCGCGACCACGCGGCCGAGTTCGGCATCCCCGTCGCCGTGGTCGGCAACAAGGTCACGGACGCGGCGGACCTGGAGTTCCTGCGCCGACACGTCGGTGACGACCTGCTCGCCCACTGCGAGCTGTCACCCTTCGTGCGCGCCCAGGAGCAGGGCCGCGGCCAGGGGACGCTGGAGCCGCACAACGCCCGCACCCTGGACCGGCTGCGCGCCGCCGTCGACGCCCGGCCCAAGGACTGGACGGCCTTCCAGCGGCATGCCATCGACTTCCATCTGCGCAACGCCGCCGCCTGGGCCGACGCCGCCACCGGCCACCATCTGGCCGACCAGGTCGACCCGGAGTTCCGGCACGGCCCGGCGGCCCTGGCTGCCTTCGCCTGACCGCGACCACCACCGCGACCACAGCCCCTCGCACCACCGTCCGTACATCAGCGCAACACAACCGCACCAGAACGGGACACCTCATCATGTCGCTCGACGTCTCCCCGCAGCTGCTCGCCGAAGCCGAGAAGGGCGAGGTGCGGGAGGAGGACTTCGTGGAAACGGTCCGCACCTCCCTGCCGTACGCCTATGACCTCATCGCCCGTCTGACCGCCGAACTGCGCGGCGGTACGGCGGAGTTCGCGGACAACCAGACCGCGCCGCCCGCGGAGCGGGAGCGCGGACAGCTGCTGCGGGCGCTGTCCAGTGACGCGATCCGGGGCTGTCTGGAGCGTCACTTCGGCGTCGCCCTGGCGTTCCAGAACTGCCATCGCGTCGCGGTCTTCCGGCCGGGGGCCCGCGGCGGGGCGGCCCACACCCGCTTCACCTCACCGCGTGCCCAGCTCCTCAATCAGTCACCGGAGCTGCGGGACTGCTGAGACGGTCCTCGGACCGGTGGGCGCCGCCGATCCGAGGAGAGGGCCGATGCGCAGCACCTCCTGCCGTCCTCGTGGTCCTCGCCGTCCTCGCAATCTTCGTGGTTCTCGTGGTCCTCGCCGTGACCGTGCTGCACGGGACGGTCAGCGCCGATCCGCGGAGCCCTGGGGTGCGGGCTGCTCGCCGTGGCGGTCACCATGGGCGTTCATCCGACGTTCGGCCGGCGCACCGTCCTGGGCGCGGGGCCCGGCATCGCCGGTCGCGGGGCCGCCGTCGCCGGGCGGCCGTCGCAGGGTCGCGCGGAAAGGGCCGTTCGGCTCTGGACCTGACCCGTGCACGCGTGCAGCCTGAGAGGGAAGGGGGTCACCCACGGGAGGTCGCCCACGGGAGGTGGACACGGTGGAAGCCAAGCAGTGGACCGTGCAGATCTACATCACCGAGGAGGGCGACGACACACACGCGCGTGCCGTGCTGACCACCCGCGACACACCCCGGCTCACCGGCCGGGGCCTCGCCCGGCGCAATCCGGTCGACCGGCCGATCCCGGAGGTCGGCGACGAACTGGCCGCCAGTCGCGCCCTGGAGGACCTCGCCGTACGGCTGCACGACGTGGCCGCCGACGACATCGTGCAGATGGCCGGTCCCGTCCACCGGTGACGGCGCCGCCGCGCGCCGAGGGGCATGGCGGCACACGCACCGGATGCGTGCGTTGTGGTCCGGGGGTGCCGGCGGGTCAGTCCGGGAGCGTCAGGAGGAACGTCTCTCCGGGACGGACGCCGACCGTGCGGTCGGGCAGCCGGAGGTCGACCGGGGCGAGGCCGGACGGCGGGACGGCGACCTCCAGTTTCCCGTGCTCCAGCCGCAGCCGGATGCCCCAGTGCCCCTGGTAACGGAGCGAGAACCCGTACGACGACAGCTGCGGAAGCGGCACCGGATCGAGCCACAGCGCCCCCTGCCGGGTCTCCAGTCCGGTCAGTCCACGCTGGACGAGGTCCAGCGTGCCTGCCATGGCACCCAGGTGGATGCCCTCGCCGGTGGTGCCACCCTGGAGGTCGGCGATGTCGCCGCGAAGGGCCTCCTGGCAGAACATCCAGGCGTCCGCGCGCCGGTCCCGGGCCAGGATCCAGCCGTGGACCAGACCGCTGAGGGTGGATCCGTGGCTGGTGCGGCGCAGATAGTACTCCACGGTGCGCCGCCAGGTCTCGTCGTCGAGCCGATGGCCCAACCGCTCGAAGAGGGAGCGCAGTTCGGCGGGTGAGAAGAGGTAGCCGAGCATCAGTACGTCGGCCTGTTTGGACGCCTTGTAGCGGTTGACGGTGTCGCCCTCGGCCTCCAGGATCCGGTCCAGGCGCCGGATGTCCTGGTAGCGCTTGCGGTAGTGGCCCCAGTCGAGTTCGGCGAGTTCGCCGTAGCCCTCGAACTGGCTGATGACGCCGTCGTGGAAGGGCACATGGAGGGTGCGGGACACCTCCTCCCAGCGTTCGGGCTCGTCGTCGGCGAGGCCGATGCGCTCGGCGAGTTCGCGACGCCGCGGCTCGGGCAGCGCGCGCAGCAGGTCCAGGGCGCGGGCCAGCACCCAGGCGGCCGTCACATTGGTGTACGCGTTGTCGTCCAGGCCCGGTCGCGGCGCGTCGGGATAGGCGTCGTGGTACTCGTCGGGGCCGACCACGCCGAGAATGCGGTGCCCGCCGCGGTGTGCGTCGTGGCGGGCGGAGTCCGCCCAGAAGCGGGCGATCTGCAGCAGCGTCTCGGCGCCCTCGGTGTGCAGGAACTCCGTGTCGCCACTCGCCTCGCCGTACCGCCACACGTTGTAGGCGATCGCCGAGCCGACGTGCCGCTGGAGGTGGGAGTGGTCCGGCAGCCAGTGCCCGGAGCGTGGGTTGAGGTGCAGCCGCGGTGCCTCCTCGCGGCCGTCGCTGCCGCTCTGCCACGGGTACAGCGCCCCCCGCAGGCCGATCGCGCGGGCCGCCGCGCGGGCCTGGCGAAGGCGCCGGTGGCGGTAGCGGAGCAGGGCGCGGGAGACCTCCGGGAAGTGCAGGTTGAGGTAGGGCAGGACGAACAGTTCGTCCCAGAAGACATGGCCGCGGTACGCCTCGCCGTGCAGCCCGCGGGCGGGCACGCCCACGTCGAGGTCGGCCGTGTGCGGGGAGAGCGTCTGGAGCACATGGAAGAGGTGCAGCCGCAGGATGTGGCCCGCCCGGCCGGGGACGTCAAGGCCGGTGCGGGTCCACAGCTGGTCCCAGGCCGTGCGGTGCCCGGCGAGCAGTTCGTCGAAGCCGGCCGCGGCGCCGACCCGGTCGGTGGCGGCGCGCAGCGGATCGCTGATCGCGAGGTCGTGGGAGGTGTGCAGGGCGACGGTCTTGTCGACGCGGACGGTGCTGCCGGGGATGAGGCGCAGCCGGAGCCACTGCACGGCCCGCGGGTGTTCGTGCGCGACGGTCACCGGCACCTGGGCGGTCAGGCGCGCGGCCAGGCCGATCCGGATGTCCGAGGTGCGGGTGCGGCAGCGCAGCCAGACCGTGTCGGGGGCGGCGGCGCCGGTGAGCACATGGGTGAGGTGGCGGCCGTCCAGATCGCGATAGCGGGCCACTCCGGAGTTGCTGACCCCGCCGTCGAGGGCGGCTTCCACGTCGAGTTCGCCGGCGAAGCCCTCAGCGGTGAACTCGGTGCGCAGCGCGGCCAGATGGGGGTCGGCCAGGTGGACCAGGCGCAGCTGGCGCACGAACAGCACCCGGCCGTCGCCGAGGCCGTAGCGGGTGTGCCGTTCCAGCAGGCCGGAGTCGAGGTGCAGGACCTGGCGGTGGTCGAGGACCGTCGCGGTGTCGGGGGTGAGCCAGTCGTGCCCGGCGGGGCGAAAGCGCAGCGGCAGCCAGTTCGGCAGGTTGACCATGTCCTCGTGCTCGACCCGCTGTCCCGCCACCTCGGAGGTGAGCCGGTCGTAGCAGCCCGCCGCGTAGGTGCCGGGGTAGTGCACATCGTCCGCGACGCACTCGGGGAGCGCACCGCGGGTGGCGAAGCAGCCGTTGCCCAGGGTGCACAGCGACTCCCTGAGACGTTCCTCCGCGGGTTCGTAACCCTCGTACTCCCAGGTCCAGCCGGTCACTTCGGCATCCCTTCGTCCTGTCCTGCGGGCCTGTCCGGTCCTCCTTTGCACCCCGCTTCCCCACTGTCCCCACTGTCCGAGCCGCGGGCCCGGTCCGCCACCGGCGCGGGCGGGCGCGGCGGCGGGTCAGCGGCGGCGCGGCACGACCGCCACGGGGCAGGCCGCGTGGTGCAGCAGGGCGTGCCGCACGCGGCCGGACCCGAGTCCCAAGGTGCCGGTCGAGCGGCGGGCTCCGATGATCACGAGGTCGGCGGCGGCCGAGCGGTGGAGCAGGACCGTGTGCGCCGAGCCCCGCACGGTGGCGGGCCGCACCCGGACGCCGGGGTGGGCGGCGGTGGCGGCCCCGAGCAGCGCGTCCAGGGTGGCGGCGGCCTGCCGCTCGTGCGCGCGGGCCGGGTCCTCGGGCGGCGCGGGGAACTCGGCGCTCTCGTACGCGGTGCAGCGCCAGGCGCGGACGACGTCGAGGGTGCACCTGCGCGCCTCGGCCTCGCGGAACGCGAAGCGCACGGCCTCGGCGGCGGTGTCCGGCTCGCCGGCGCCGAGCAGGATCCGGGCGTGTGTGCCTGCCAGGCCCGCCCGGTCCCCGCGGACGACGATCACCGGGCCATGGGCGTGGTCGGCGACGGCGCGGCCGACCGAGCCGAGCAGCAGCCCCGTGAGCGCGCCGTGGCCGCGCGTGCCGACCACTACCGCGAAGGCGTGGCCGGCCTCGCGCAGCAGGGCATCGGCCGCCTCGTCGGGCACGGTGTCCGTGCCGATCTCCACGCCCGGCGCCCGGCGACGGGCCCGTTCGGCCGCTGTCGCCACGATGTGCTCGGCCGGGCGTTCGCGCGCGCCGTGGGCGCCGGCCTCGTAGCGGTCGCCGGGACAGGCGCACACGAGCCGCAGCGGCAGACCGTGCCGGGCGGCCTCGTCCGCCGCCCAGTCGACCGCGCGCAGACTCCCGTGCGATCCGTCGACGCCCACGACCAGGGGCCCGGTCATCGTCGCCACCGCCTCTCCTCGGGCCGCGGGTGGGTACGGCTCCTCAAGCCGCGGACGGTGCGGCTCCTCGGGCCGCGGGTGGTGCGGCGCGAAGACGCCCCCTCTCACCGTCGCACCGGTCGGCGCGGGGTGCGAGGGCGGTTCGTCCGCCGCCAGGGCCGAACGACCCGCGGTCCGGTCCGGGCGGCCCGTGGCGTCCGGCCGGGCACCCGGACACGCTGGGAGGAAGAGCCCCACGGCGCACGGCGTCGTCCCGCCGCGGGGCGGCGAACGAAGGGAGCCGACGCGATGTCCTCCGCCACCACCCTGAACGCGGCCCTCCCGGCCGAGCACCGCGAACGACTGATGCGAATCGCCCGCGAGGTCTCCTTCGAGGCCGGCACCCGGCTGTTCGAGGAGGGCCGGCGGGCCGACCGGCTGTGGATCGTACGCACCGGGACCGTCGCCCTCGACCTGCATGTGCCGGGTCGGCGCGCGGCCGTCGTCGAGTCGCTCGGCCCGGGCGAACTGGTCGGCTGGTCCTGGCACTTCCCGCCGTACCTGTGGCAGCTGGGCGCCGAGGCGGCCAGTCCGGTGCGGGCGTACGAGTTCGACGCGGGGACCGTACGGTCGATGTGCGCGGACGACGCCGAGTTCGGGCGGGCCGTCGCGGTCTGGGTGGGCCGGGTGGTCGCCCACCGGCTGCACGCGTCCCGCATCCGCCTCCTCGATCTGTACGCGCCCTACGGCAGCGGTGTCCTGCCCTGACCGCGGCGAGCCCCCTCGACGGGGGCGCCTGAGAGCTCGGGAGGTTCGGAGATTCCGGCGGCTGCGCGACCGTCGTGGCCGGTCGCGCGGTTCCCCGCCC
>NZ_JBSGBN010000127.1:0-28680 GCF_053601275.1 Streptomyces sp. NPDC004752
GTGCGGTCCAGGCCGGGCCCCCGGTGGTCGGCGGGTCTGCGACGCCGCGGACATTTCCGCGGCGTCGCCGCCGATCACGACCAGCCGTCCCGTCCCGTCCGGCCCTCGCTCGGTCCTCGTCCGCTCCCGGCTCGGTCCTGGCTCGGTTCTGGCTCAGTCCACGTCGCCGGGCTCCTGGGCGCCCTCGGTCCCGGGCGCCGGGCGGGCATGGGGCAGCGGGCTCGGGGCGGTGGTGACCGGCGCGGGTGCCGCGCGGCGCGGCAGCCGGGGCCGCACGACCCGCAGCCACACCAGGACGAGCAGCGCCGCGAGGCCCGCGAAGGGCAGCACCGCGCCCAGGGCCAGGGCGATCCAGCGCAGCATCGTGACGAAGACGTGCCAGCCGCTCGTGACCGCGTCCAGGAAGCCGGGGGCGTCGTCCTCCCGCGCGTTCTGCCGCGCGGGCGCCTCGGACAGCGTCAGGGTGATGGTGGCAAGGCTCGTGCGGTCCTTCAGGGACGCCTGCTGGGCGAGCAGCGACTCCAGGTCGGCCTCGCGGCTGCTCAACTCCCCTTCCAGGGTGACCACGTCGCTGAGCCGGTCCGCCCGGTCCATCAGCTCGCGGATCCGGGACACGCTGGCCCGCTGGGAGGCGATGCGGCTGTTCACGTCCACGACCTGGTCGGTGACGTCCTCGGCCCGCGCGGTACGCGAGATCAGTTTGCCCGTGCCCTGGAGGTCGGCGATGACCTCGTCGTACGCGCCGGTGGGCACGCGCAGCACGACTCGGGTGCGCTCATGGCCCCCGGAGTCCCGGCTGGTGCTCTCCCGGCCGACGAATCCGCCCGCGCCCTCGGCGACGGTGCGGGCCTCGTCCAACGCCTTGGGCACGTCCGCGACCCGCACGGCCAGGGTGGCGGTGCGGATGATGTGCTCGGCGGTGATCCGGGGCGCCTCGGGGGCCGTCTCGGCCTTCTCCGACCGGCTCGGCCCGCCGGCCCCGCCGACCGCGTCGGAGCCGGCGTCGGCCGCGGTGTCCCGCCGGGCCGCGCTGGGCACTGCGGCCTTGCTGTCGCCGCTCGCGGTGTCGGAGGCGCCGCAGCCGGTCAGCGCGACGGCGGCGGCCAGCAGGATTCCGGCCAGGGCGGGCACGGGGCGTACGGAGCGTGGTGTGGCCATGTGGCATTTCCCCCAAGGGTCGTGACGACTGACGCTCCTTCGACGCCGCACCCGGACGGGACGTTGGCGGGGGACGGTTCCGATGAGGTCACGGTCACGACGCGAGCCGGACACGAGGCGCCGACGCGGGCCGGACCGAGGCGCCGACCCGGCTGTCGGCGGCGTCTGAGAGGGTGGAGCCATGAGCGGATCGGGTACGGGCACGGGCCATGTAGTCGTCATCGGAGCCGGGATCGCCGGGCTGGCAGCGGCGCACCGGCTGCTGGACCGCGGGGCACGGGTGACCGTGCTGGAGGCGGCGGACCGGGTCGGCGGCAAGCTGCTGCCCGGTGAGATCGCGGGCGTGCGGGTCGACCTGGGCGCCGAGTCGATGCTCGCCAGACGGCCGGAGGCGGTGGCGCTCGCGCGGGAGGTGGGTCTGGCGGACCGGCTGCGCACCCCGGCCACCGCGACCGCCTCGATCTGGACCCGAGGCGCGCTGCGCCCCCTGCCCAAGGGGCATGTGATGGGCGTGCCCGGCACGGCGTCCGCGCTGGCCGGCGTGGTCTCCGAGGAGGGCCTCGCCCGCATCGAGCGCGAAGCCGGCCTGCCGCGCACCGAGATCGGCGAGGACGTGGCCGTCGGGGAGTATGTGGCGGCGCGGCTCGGCCGCGAGGTCGTCGACCGCCTGGTCGAGCCCCTGCTCGGCGGGGTGTACGCGGGCGACGCGTACCGCATCTCGATGCGCTCGGCCGTCCCCCAGCTGTTCCAGGCCGTACAGACCCACGGCTCCCTCACCGAGGCGGTCCGCGACCTTCAGGCGAAGGCCGCCGCGGACCCGCGGACCGGCCCGGTCTTCCAGGGCATCGAGGGCGGCGTGGGCCGGCTGCCGCTCGCGGTCGCCGAGGCCGTGCGGGCGCGTGGCGGCGCCGTCCGCACCTCGACACCGGTCACGGAGCTGCGCCGGGAGGCGGCGGGCGGCTGGCGTCTCGTCGCCGCCGACCGGGTGCTGCACGCCGACGCCGTGGTGATCGCCGTGCCCGCGCCCACCGCCGCCGGCCTGCTGGCCGCCGAGTCCCCCGGCGCCGCCGCCGAACTGCGGGCCGTCGAGTACGCCTCCATGGCCCTGGTCACCCTCGCCTACCGGCGGGAGGCCGTCGCCCTCCCCGAGGGCAGCGGCTTCCTGGTGCCCCCTGTCGACGGGCGCACCGTCAAGGCGTCCACCTTCGCCTCCGCGAAGTGGGGCTGGATCGCCGAGGAGGACCCGGAGGTGATCGTGCTGCGCGCCTCCGTCGGGCGGTACGGCGAGACGGAGATCCTCGGCCGCGACGACGCCGGCCTGGTCGATGTGTCCCGGCACGACCTGCGCGAGGCCATCGGCCTGACCGCCGAGCCCCTTGAGACCCGGGTCACCCGCTGGACCGACGGCCTGCCCCAGTACCCCGTCGGCCACCACGCGCGCGTGGCCCGCATCCGCGAGCACGTCGCCAAGCTGCCGGGCCTCGCCGTGTGCGGCGCCCCGTACGACGGCGTCGGCATTCCGGCGTGCATCGCGAGCGCCGAGGCCGCCGTGGATCTGCTCGCGGACGGCCTGCGCGCGGACGGGGCCGCGGCGGCGGAGCCGACCGGCCACCCGGTGCACGGCCCGCGGGACGGGGCGGGAGAATGAACGCATGAGTGACGACGCACCCACCACCGAAGCCGGCAGGATCCCCAACAAGGGCAAGCTGGCCAAGGACCTCAACGAGGTCATCCGCTACACGCTGTGGTCCGTCTTCCGGCTGAAGGACGCGCTGCCCGAGGACCGCACGGGCTACGCCGACGAGGTCCAGGAGCTGTTCGACCAGCTCGCCGCCAAGGACGTGACGGTCCGCGGCACCTACGACGTCTCCGGGCTGCGGGCCGACGCCGACCTCATGATCTGGTGGCACGCCGAGACCAGCGACCAGCTCCAGGAGGCGTACAACCTCTTCCGCCGCACGCGGCTGGGCCGCGCCCTGGAGCCGGTGTGGTCGAACATGGCGCTGCACCGCCCCGCCGAGTTCAACCGCTCGCACATCCCGGCGTTCCTCGCCGACGAGACGCCCCGCGCCTACGTCAGCGTCTACCCCTTCGTGCGCTCCTACGACTGGTACCTGCTGCCCGACGAGGACCGCCGCCGGATGCTCGCCGACCACGGCAAGATGGCCCGCGGCTTCCCGGACGTGCGCGCCAACACGGTCGCCTCGTTCTCCCTCGGCGACTACGAGTGGATCCTGGCGTTCGAGGCCGACGAACTGCACCGCATCGTCGACCTCATGCGCCATCTGCGCGGCTCGGAGGCCCGTCGGCACGTCCGCGAGGAGGTCCCCTTCTTCACCGGACGCCGCAAGGAGATCGGCGAGCTGGTCGCGGGCCTCGCCTGAGCGCTCCGCTGGGTTTGCCGCGATATGCCTGCGGCGGCGCCGTGGTTGGTCGCTCCCCCAAGTTCTCGGCTTCGCTCGAACAGGTGGGACCCCCATCGCGGCGGAGCCGCATATCGGGCGGGGCGCGTACGAGGTGTGTCGTCGGTTGTCTGCGGCAGCGTCGTGGCTGGTCGCGCAGTTCCCCGCGCCCCTTTGGGGCGCTGCCGCAGCGGGCCCGGCCGGGATGCACCGTCGTCTGGATCTGCCGGGATGCGCCGTTCTCCGTGTGCGGGCGCATCGTGGCTGGTCGGGCCCGCGCGGCGGAGCTGCATATTGCTACAGCCCCGCGCCCCTTTGGGGCGCTGCCGAGCCGTAACGGGTTTCGCCGGGTCTGCTTGGCTCCCGGCGTCAGGCCCGCTCGGCCTTGCCCTTCAGCGTGTCCCGCGGGGACTGTTGCTCGGTACGGCCGCGCGGTGCCTTCGGTTGTGGTTCCGGGCGTGGTGCGCATGTGGTGTGCCGGCCCGGGACCCGGCCGTCCAGTAGATACGCCTCCAGATGGGCGTTCACACACGGGTTCGGCCCGCCCGCGATCCCATGCGTCCCCGCGTCCCGCTCGGTCACCAGGACCGAGCCGGCCAGCCGCCGGTTCATCTCCAGCGCCCCGCCGTAGGGGGTGGCCGCGTCCCGCTCCCCGGCCAGGATCAGCGTCGGCGGCAGCTCGCCCGGCCCGGTCCGCACGTCGAGGGGCCGCTGCCGGGGCGCCGGCCAGTAGGCGCACGGCAGGTTGGCCCACACGTTGTCCCAGGTCTCGAACGGCGCCACGCGCGCGAGCCGGGTGTTGTCGCGGTCCCATACCGCCCAGTCCGTGGGCCAGGGCGCGTCGTTGCACTCGACGGCCGTGTAGACCGCGTTCGCGTTCTCGGCCTCGGCGGCCGTCCCGGCGACCGGCGCGGCGATCCCCACCAGTGGTTCGGGATCGCCCTTGAGGTACGCCGACAGCGCAGCGGCGCGGCTCGGCCAGAAGTCGTCGTAGTACCCGGCCGTCAGGAACGCGCCCTGCAACTGGGCCGGTCCGACCTTGCCGTCCGCGGGTTCGGCGGACAGCAGGGCCCGCGCCTTCTCATAGCCGGCCCGCACCCGTTCCGGCGTGTTGCCGAGCCCGTACACATCGTCGTGCCGGGCGATCCACTCGCGGAAGTCCGTCCAGCGGCTCTCGAACGCGGCCGACTGCTCCAGGTTGGCGCGATACCAGATCTGCGCCGGGTCCGGGTTCACCGCCGAGTCCAGCACCATCCGCCCCACGTGCGAGGGGAACAGCGTCGCGTACAGCGCGCCGAAGTAGGTGCCGTACGAGGCGCCCATGAAGGTCAGCTTGTCCTCGCCCAGCGCGGCCCGCAGGACGTCCAGGTCACGGGCGTTGTTGAGCGAGTTGTAGTAGGGCAGGGCGCCGCCGGTCCGTTCGGCGCAGCCGCGCGCGTACTCCTTCGCCCGCGCGATGCGTTCCTGCTTGTACGCCTTCGAGGGGTGCGTCGGCGACGGCGAGGGCCCTTTGTAGAAGCGCGCGGGGTCCTGGCAGGACAGGGGCGCCGAGCGGCCCACCCCGCGCGGTGCGTAGCCGATCAGGTCGTAGGCGGCGGCGATCCGCCGCCACTCGGGCAGCACCCCGATCACCGGGAAGGACAGGCCGGAGGCGCCGGGACCGCCCGGGTTGTAGACGAGGGCGCCCTGCCGCTCCACCTTGAGCTTGCTGTTGTGCGGGTCCTTCTGGGTGGCCCGCATCCGGCTGACCGTCAGTTCGATCTGCTTGCCGTCGGGGTGCGCGTAGTCGAGCGGCACGGACACCGTGCCGCACCGCAGGCCCGCCGGCGCGTCCTGCTCGGCGGAGCAGGTCCCGAAGTCGACGCCCGCCGCCCGGACGCGCGCGGCGGCCAGCGCGGTACCGCGGGCCTCGGCCGCGGCGCCCGGAGCGCCCGGGGCGCTGCCGGCCGGCGCGGTGGCGAGGGCGGTCAGGAGCAAGGATCCGGCGGCCGAGTAGAGGGCGGCAGCTTTCATCGGGTATCCCTTCGGAGCGCGGCAGCACCGGCGCTGCGGCGACAAGAGGGAAGTTTCGTTCGCGTATCGGCGAAGGCAAGCACCGCCCGGCGGTGTCGGCGCCAATGCCCCCCGTGCGCCCCCGGAGGGCTTGTTTCACTCCCGCCCGGGCCGGTCGCGGTGGGCGAAGGCGGCCCGCAGGTCGGTCTCGCCGATCGCGCGGATGCCGCGTACGGCGACGGAGGTGAGGTACATGCGCTCGTCGCCCGCTCCTGTGGCGTGCCGGGCCAGGGCGCCCAGCAGCCGCCATGTGGTCGCGGCCGTACGGGTCGGCGACGGTCTTCCAGCCGGTCGAGGCACGGCCAGGACAGCGTTTTCCGGTCCGTGACGTTCCCCGTCCCGTGCGGGTCAGGGGTTGTTGGGCGGGGGTGCGGAGGCGGCCGGTGAAAACGTCGGGGAGGATGCGGGGGAGGGGACCACCGGGATCGCCGAGCCGGCGTCGACCGTCGGCGGCGTGGCATCGGAGGCGGACGGTTGGCGGCTCGCCGCCAAGTCCCGGGCCAGCGCGGCGAAGTCGACGTAGCCCGTCGCCTCCAGGACCTTGATGTGGTCCAGGACGGTGGTGTTGGCGTCGTCGGCGAGATCACGCACCAGCGAGTTCTGGGTGCCCGCCCGGACCTGGGCGACGACCGAGAAGACCTTGCCGTGGGCCAGTCTGAGGATGTTGGCGAACGCGCGGTCGAAGTCCACTCCCTGCGCGGCGTCCAGCTCCGCCAGCCAGCCCCGCTGCTGTGCGGTGGGCGCGTTGGGCAGGGCCAGGCCGAGCCGAGAGGCGACGAGGCGGACGTGCGCGTCCAGCGTGGTGTGCCCGTCGACGAGATGCTGTCCTGCCGTCCGTACCGCCGGGGTGGTGCCCTTGCGCTGTGCCAGCTCGCCGGCCGGCAGTTCCCACAGTCCGGCCAGTCGGACCCTGGTGACGAAGTCCTGGTCGAGCGCGGACAGCGGGCCGTACGATGTCGTCTCGGTCCGTGTGCTCAGCACGTCCGCGCCACTCGTTCCGGACCGGTCGGCGTAGGACCAGATGGGGAAGATCAGCGCCGCGAGCGTCGCGGCCAGGCCGGTGATGATGAGTCCGGTGCCGCTGAAGATGCCTCTGCCCTTGACCGGGGGGCGCGGTCGCATGGTGCCTCCTGCTCGCGGCACCGCATGCCGGTATGTGTCGGGTGGGTGCGGGTTGGCATATTACTGTGCAGACCGCCCCGACCGCCCCGACCGTCCTATGGCAGAACCGGGCGAAACAGGTCGATCCGGGAGTGAAGTGGGCAACGGCGTACGACCGTTGATCCCGGCACGGTCCCCCCGGACCGTGTCACCTCGGCCGAGCCAGCACCCCCCGCGCCAGTACCCCCCGCGCCAGTACCCCCAGCGCCAGCACCCCCCGCGCCAGCACCCGCCGTGCCGCCCGGCCGACCCGGGCGACCGGGCGCCGGGACGGCGGCACCGGCCCCGACCGCTCCCGCCACCACGCGCGCAGCTCCCGCCGCACCCCGGCGTCCTCGGGCCGCCGCGCGCTCAGCAGCTGCGCCACGAAGTCCAGCGCGTCCCGGCGGTATCCGCCGGTCATCGGCCGCGCCTGCGCATAGTCGAGGAACGCCGGGCGGTAGCGGGCACCGAGGATCCGGGGCAGTTCGGGCGCGACCTTGGCGACCACGTCCGCCCGCTTCGCGGCGAGCGCCCGCGCCTGCACCCCCATCCGCACCCGGTCGAAGCCCTCGGGCAGCGGAGTCCCGGCGACCAGCGCGGACAGCACCGCCGTCTGGGCGAGCGCGACCCGCTCCCGGTTCGGCTCGCCGTCCGCCCGCGCGGCCGTCCGTGACATCGGCCGCGGCGCGGCGGCCGTTCGATGGTTCGCGGCACCCTTGTCCACGGCCGTCCCGATGGCCGCCAACTCCCGTTCCAGCTCCTCGGGTTCCGGGAAGTTCTCGTCCCGCTCCAGCAGCACCCCCGGCGGCCGGACCCGGGAGGCCAGGTCGGTCAGGATGTCGAGGACCGGCCCCGGGACCGGGTGGGCGTGGCTGTCGTGCCAGACGCCGTCGCGTTCGAACCCGCCCGCGACATGCACGTACGCGATGGCCTCCAGCGGCAGTTCGGCGAGCGCCCCGGCCGGATCGTCACCGCGGTTGACGTGGTTGGTGTGCAGGTTCGCCACGTCGATGAGCAGCCGCACACCGGTCCGGTCGGCCAGTTCGTACAGGAACTGCCCCTCGGTCAGCTCCTCGCCGGGCCAGGAGATCAGCGCCGCGATGTTCTCCACGGCGAGGGGCACGGGCAGGGCCTGCTGGGCGATGCGCACGTTCTCGCACAGCACGTCGAGGGCGTCGCGGGTGCGCGGCACGGGCAGCAGATGGCCCGCCTCCAGGCGCGGGGACGCGGTCAGCGGGCCGCCGGCCCGGACGAACGCGATGTGCTCGGTGACCAGGGGCGAGCCCAGCGCGGTGGCGCGCTCGGCGAGGGCGGTGAGCCGGTCCTCGTCGGGCCGGTCCGCGTCGCCGAGGCCGAGCGAGACCCCGTGCGGGACCACGGTCACCCCGCGCTCGCGCAGCCGCAACAGCGACGCGGGCAGCTGCCCGGGACACACGTTCTCCGCCACCGCCTCGACCCAGTCGATGCCCGGCATCCGCTCCACGGCGTCCGCGATCTCCGGTCGCCAGCCGATCCCCGTCCCCAGCCGTCGCATCGCCCTCCCCAGTTCTCGCATCGCCCGTCCCCTCCCCGTGCCTCCTCGTCGCCGTCGTGGCGTGACGAAGGTATCGCCCGGCCGCCCGGCCCCGAATCCCGCCGTCCGCGTCTTCAGAGCAACATTTGAGGTTCCCGGCGGGCACCGGCGCGGCGGACCGATGGCCTGCGCCATGGGTGCAGGAGCCGTGGGGATCTCCCGCCCCCTCGCCGGTTTCGGTCCTAGTGCCCCGGCAGGCAACGTTTGCCCGTTGAGGAGCGGCGTCTGGTGCGTGCTCTCGGCGTGCCGGGTGCAAGCCCTCGTACTGGACGTACTTGGGCTTGTGCCCGGTGCGGCGAGAGTGCGTGCCGGGCGTCGTGACGGGGCGAACGTTGCCTGTTGGGGCACTAGCTACCAGGAGTGCCGTGCGACGGTTTCATTGAGCCGCCCGATGTAGTGGCTCAGGCGTTCGAGATCCTCGTCGGACCAGTCCAGCAGGGCCGCTGCCAGGAGCCGGGAGCGGTGAGCGGTGGCCTGGGCGAGAAAGTGCCGTCCGGTGTCCGTCAGTTCCACCCGGCGCGTGCGCCGGTCCACGGCATCCCGGACACGGTGGACCAGGTCCTGCTCGACCAGCCGGTCGACGACGCGGACGGCGCGGGCCCGGTCGGTCAGCAGCAGATCGGCGATGTCGGACAGGGTGGGCGGGGGCGGTGAGCTGGCTTCGACGAAGCGCAGCACCCGGTAGCCGGTCGCCGTCACCTCTCCCGACAGCCCGCTCAGGAACCGCTCTCTGAGTACCGGCCCGTACAGCCCGAGCCGCCCGTGCCGCAGCTCCCGCAGCGCGCAATCCAGTCCGCGTACCGCGTCCGCCCGATCGTTCACACCCACAGCCTGCTGTCCGCCGCCAGGCGTCGCAATCACCGGTGCCGAAATGGTTGTCAGGGTTCGGTCTTTGGTCGCCTTCGCAGCCGGGGCGATTGGCGCACTGTTCACGACTCGCCGGTGCCGGACCGAACGGGGACCATGAGAGGTTCCCGGCATGACGACGACTTCCACAGGCACAGGGCAGCCGGCCGGTACGGCGGTCGAGGAAACCAGCGGGCAGCAGACGATCGGTCGACAGCGGCAGACCCACCAGGTGAGCCGACGTGGGCTGATCGGTGCCGCCGGAGTGGCCGGCGCCGGCTGGGGAGGACTGCTCGGCGCCGGACAGGCCGCCGCCTCACCGGTGTTGTGGCTCCGCCCCGAGGGCTCCGGCATGCCACCGGTGAGCGGCCTGCATCTGCAGTTCGGCGCGGACGCCTCCCGCGAGATGGTGGTGTCCTGGCAGACGCCGGTGCCGGTGCGGCGCCCGCGGGTCCTGCTCGGCACGCCCGCGGGCGGGCTGGGCCGCGACCTCCCGGCACAGACCGTGTCCTACAAGGACGCGAAGTCCGGACAGACGATCTACGCTCATCACGCCCGGCTCGGTCGGCTGCGCCCGGACACCGAGTACGTCTACGCCGCCGTGCACGACGGGGCCGCAGCGGAGCCGGGGACGTTCCGGACGGCGCCGAGCGGCAGGGCGCCGTTCACCTTCACCAGCTTCGGCGACCAGGGCACTCCCACGGTGGGGAAGCTGAACGGCCCCCCGCCGTCGAAGATCACCTCGAAGCTCACCTACCTCAACGACAATCTCGGCTCGCCCTACGCGGGCGATGTGACCACGGCGGTGGAGCGCGTCGCACCGCTGTTCCACCTCATGAACGGCGACCTGTGCTACGCGAACCTGGCCGCCGACCGCATCCGCACCTGGTCGGACTGGTTCGACATGACCACCCGGTCGGCCCGGTTCCGGCCGTGGATGCCGGCGGCCGGCAACCACGAGAACGAGTCGGGCAACGGGCCGATCGGATTCGCCGCCTACCAGACGTACTTCGCGCTGCCGGGCAACGGCGGCGATCCGGAGACCGACGGCCTGTGGTACGCGTTCACCGTGGGATCGGTGCGTGTGATCAGCCTGGCCAACGACGACGTGGCCTACCAGGACGCCGGCGACTCCTACGTCCGCGGTTACTCGGGCGGGGCCCAGCGGCGCTGGCTGGAGGCGGAACTGACCCGCACCCGGGCCGACCGCGACATCGACTGGATCGTCGTCGTCATGCACCAGGTCGTCGTCTCCACCGCGGACCACCCCGGCAACGGCGCCGACCTCGGCATCCGCCAGGAATGGCTTCCGTTGTTCGACCGGTACGGGGTGGATGTGGTCGTCTGCGGTCACGAGCACCACTACGAGCGCTCCCATCCGATCCGGGGTCAGCAGTCCAACGACACCATGACGCCCGATCCGGCGGCCACCCGCACCGACCTCGTCGACACCACCGCGGGCACCGTCCACCTGGTCATCGGCGGAGGCGGCACCTCCATCCCGTCCAAGGACGTGCTGTTCGACACCCCGCAGTGCAACGTCATCACCGGCGTCGGCCCCGCCGGGGCGAACGGCAAGAAGACGCCCTTGTACGTGACGGAAGCGGCGCCCTGGTCGGCGGTCCGCGACCGCGTCAACCCCTACGGCTTCGTCGCCTTCTCCGTCGACCCCGGCACCCTGGCCGGAGGTCACACCAGCATGGCGGTCACCTATTACGCCGTCACCGGCCCCTACGGCCGGATCGAGCCGGTCGACACCTTCACCCTGCGCCGTACCCGCAACGACGTCAGGAGGCAGGGGTGAACGCGTAGCACGCGCACCCGTCCCGCTCCGCGTCGGACAGCTCCCGTCGGAGGGGGAAGGAAGGCCGGCCCTAGGTCCGGTCGGGAGCCTCGATCGGGACACCCGCGAATTCGTCGGTGCCCACCGAGGATTCCTTCGTGGGACCGCACAGCTCGACCGACGTGGCCCCCTCCGTGTCCGGCAGGCTGGACCAAACCACGCGGGGGCAGAACCGGGTGCCCCCTTCAACGGCGACGGTCAGCCCGGGGGCGATCTCCGTGAAGCCCGCGTCCCGCACCAACGGCAGCCCGCCGGTGGTCAGTTCGCGCCAGTCGGCCGGGTCCGCGGTGCGCACGGCCAGGGGGAAGCCCGCGTCCCGCCAGTCGGCCCGCTCCGCCTCGGACAGCTCCCACCAGGCGAGCTGGGCGCCGTGCCCGGCCTGGGCCATCGCCTTTCCGGCCGACATGTCGAGCCCCGGGTTCAGCCACAGCACGGGCTGTGCCGGGTCGGGGCCGGCCGGCGGCTCCGGATCGTCGAGTTCGGTGCCGGACACCTGGAGCCGGGCGAGGTCCTTGGGCCAGCCGTCCAGCGGAACCGGCGGGAAGACCCGTACCTCCGCGGACTTCCCGGTGACGGTGATGCCCGGCAGCGCCTCCGCCCGCCGCCACTCGGCGCCCCGGGCCCGCCGTACCACCTTGCGGATCCGGGCGTCCTGCCAGTCCCGCACGGCCCGCGCCCACTCCCCGTCGCCCAGCGCCCGCTCGTCCGCGAGCAGCACGAGCACGGCCCGGGCGGCGGTCTCCAGGGCGTCGGTGCGCGCGGGCGGCGCCGTCCGCTCGATCCGCACGACGAGTGGCAGCACGAACTGCGGGGCCTCGTCGCGTGTGCAGCGCGCGGCACGGAAGGGGCTGTCACCGGGGGAGTCAGGAACGTCGCTCACGGCAGCCCACCCTACGGGTCCGGTCGGCGGTGCCGCCGCGTCCCGGTGCGCACGGCCGTCGGTCACGCCGAGCAGGCGGTGCGCCGGTGCGACCGCGGGTGCGGGTACCCGGTCGGCCCGCGGCGGCACGCACTTCGTGTACGGCGAACCGCCGGCCGCGGGGGGCCTGCCGCGGCCGGCGGTCGGATGGGGGCCTCGTCGGTCGTGCCCTCGACGTGGGCCGGTCAGCGGCGGGTGCCGCTCTGCGAGATCAGCGTGGAGACCTTCGCGAACTGATAGCCCTGCTTGCGCAGTTCCGGCACGAGCGTGCGCACGACCCGCTCGGTCGTCGGGGCGGCGCTGCGGGTGCAGTGCATGACGACCACCGACCCGGGCTTCACCCCGTCCAGCACCTGCTTGACGACCGCGTCGGCGTCCGTCGCGAACGCGTCCCCGCTCACCACGTCCCACTGCACCGCGGTGACCCCGAGCCCGCTCAGCGCGCGCAGCGACTGCTGGTCGTAGCAGCCGCCGGGGAAGCGGAAGTACGGCATCGGGTGCGGCACGCCCGCCTTGCGCAGGGAGGTGTACGCCTGCTCCACATCCGACCGCATCCGGTCGGCGGGGACGGTCGGCAGGCCGTAGCAGTCGCCGGTGAAGGCGTAGTGGCTGTAGGAGTGGTTGGCGACCTCGAACAGTGGATCGCCGCCGATGGAACGGGCCTCGGCCGGGTACTGCTCGGCCCATCGGCCGGTCATGAACACGGTCGCCGGAACCTTCAGTTCGCGCAGGGTGGCGATGAGCTCGGGGTTGTCGAAGTGCTCGCCCGCCGCGGCGCGCGGCCCCTGGTCGGCGGTCATGTCGGCGTCGAAGGTGAGGGCGACGATCTTGCCCCGGGTGCGTGGGCCGTTCATGAAGACCGGGGTGAGACCGCCGGGGCCCGGGGTGAGCGTGGGCGGAAGTGACGACGACGCAGACGACGCAGACGAGGCGGACGAGGAGGCAGCGGGCTTCGCCGGGGCCCGGCCCTGCGGGACCTCGGCGGTGCCGCAGGCGGCGAGGGCTGCGCCCAGGGCGCAGAGGGCGGTGACTCGGCGTACGAGAGTGAACACCGTATGAAGATATGACTGGAAAAGTGGCATGTGGGACGACATGGCGCGTGGGCTGTGAACGCGTCACCCGCCCGGCGGTCGGTCGGGTCGGCTCAGCGGCTGTAGCGGCCGGTCAGGGCGCCGGAGGTGAGGGTGTGGTCGGCGAGGGCGCGGCGGAGGCCGTCGGCGGTGGCGGTGGCGGGTGTGAGGTCCGGTTTCCGGTCGGTGGCGTAGACCGTGAAGACGTAGTGGTGCGGCCGGTCGCCCGGTGGCGGGCAGGGGCCGCGGTAGCCGGGACTGCGGAAGTCGTTGCGGCCCTGCGTCGCACCCGCGGGCGCCTGGCCCGCGGTCAGTGATGTGGTGCTCGGGGCGATGTCCCACACCAGCCAGTGCGTGAACGGGCCGTGCGGGGCATCGGAATCCTCGACCAGCAGGGCCAGCGAGATCGCCCCCGCGGGTACGCCGGAGAAGGCGAGCGGTGGCGAGACGTCCGCGCCGTCGCAGGTGTAGCGGCGCGGGATCGTACCCCCCTCGGCGAAGGCGGAACTGGTTACTTTGATGCGGTGCCCCGACGACGGGGCGGGGGAGGAGGCCGAGGGCGCGGCGCCGCCGCCCCCACAGGCCGCCGCGCCGCCGAGTACGACGGCCAGCACTGCGACGATCACCGGACGGTTGCGCATGCCCGCAGGCTAGGCCCTGCCGACGCCAGCGCCCCGCCCCGCCCCGCGCGCCGCCGTGTCCTCCGGCCGGGGCCGTACGCCGCAGGGCCTGCGCCTTCCGGGGGTGACGGACGCGGGGGACGGCGGATGTCCGACGGCCGGGGCGGGTCAGGGCCGGCCCATGCAGTCCGTGGGCAGGGGCAGGTCAAGGCCGCTCCGTGCGGTCTGTCGACGGGGGCGGATCAGTGCCGGTCCGTGCGGTCCGGGTGGTCCGGGTGGGGGGTGGGGGGCGGCGTGTCCTCCTGTGCCGGGCGGGGCGGGCGGGGTGCTCGGGCGGCAGAGTGGTCCTGGCCGTTCGGCGGGGTGGCTTCGGCGTGGGGTGCGGCGCCGGACGCCGCTTCGATGCCCGTCGGCGGCTGCTGTGCCTTCTCCAGGAAGCGGAGCAGCTCCACCGGGAAGGGGAGCACCAGCGTGGAGTTCTTCTCGGCGGCCACCGCCACCACCGTCTGGAGCAGCCGCAGTTGCAGCGCGGCGGGGGTGTCGGCCATCTGCTGGGCCGCCTCGGCCAGCTTCTTCGACGCCTGGAACTCCGCGTCGGCGTTGATGATCCGGGCCCGGCGCTCGCGGTCCGCCTCCGCCTGCCGTGCCATGGACCGCTTCATCGTGTCCGGCAGGGAGACGTCCTTGATCTCGACCCGGTCGATCTGCACGCCCCAGCCCACGGCCGGGCTGTCGATCATCAGCTCAAGGCCCTGGTTGAGCTTTTCGCGGTTGGACAGCAGATCGTCGAGGTCGCTCTTGCCGATGATCGAACGGAGCGAGGTCTGCGCCATCTGGGAGACGGCGAACCGGTAGTCCTCGACGTTGACGATCGCGGCCGTCGCGTCCATGACCTTGAAGTACACGACCGCGTCGACCCGCACGGTCACGTTGTCACGGGTGATGCCCTCCTGTGCCGGGATCGGCATCGTCACGATCTGCATATTGACCTTGCGCAGCCGGTCGACCCCGGGGATCACCGTGGTGAAGCCCGGTGACCGGGCCGGGATCATGACCCGCCCGAGCCGGAAGACCACGCCGCGTTCGTACTGTTTGATGACCCGGGCCGCCGCGGCCAGATAGACCAGGCCGGCGGCACCGAGGCCCACGAGGGCGCCCAACAGGTCCTGGAGCATGACGACCTCCTCCGCTCAGAGGCCCGTTCCGTCCGCTCCTGCAACGATATGCCCGGTGTCCGGTCCGGGGCCACGCCCGGCCCCGGACCGGACGGGCGCGTTACCGTGCCGCCGTGAGCCGCACCGGCTCGGTCCCGGACGAGCTGTGCCGCTCGGCCCAGGAATCCAGCGCCGTACGGCAGGCGTGGTCCAGGTGGTGCAGGCCGGACAGGTCGAGCCGGACCGGCCGGTCCGTGGGCAGCGCCTCCAAGCTGTCGAGGATCTTCGGCAGCCGCAGGAAGGTCGCGTTGCCGGACAGCCGCGCCTCGACCGGGCCCGCGCCCTTGTCGACGAACTCCAGCCTGACGTGCGAGGCATCCCACGCCGTCTTGGCGATCGCCAGCGCCAGGCCGATGAGCACGCCCTCGAACATGCTGACCACGACGATCGACACGGCCGTGACCACCAGGATCAGCGCCTCACCCCGGGACTCGCGCCACAGCGTGGCCAGCGCCCGCACCGGAATGAGCTTGGCGCCCGAGTACACCAGGATGCCCGCGAGGGCGGGGATCGGGATGTGGCCGAGCAGCTGTGGCAGCAGGGCCGCGAACAGCAGCAGCCAGACTCCGTGCAGCACCCGGGACGCCTTGGTACGGGCGCCCGCCTGCACGTTCGCCGCGCTGCGCACGATCACCGCGGTCATCGGCAGCGCGCCGAGCAGCCCGCAGACCGTGTTGCCGACGCCCTGGGCCACCAGCTCCTTGTCGTACTCGGTGCGCGGCCCGTCGTGCAGCCGGTCCACGGCCGCCGCGCTGAACAGCGACTCGGCGGACGCGATCAGCGTGAACGCGACGACCGTGCCCAGCACCCCGACGCCGGCGAGTTCGCCGAAGGCGCTCAACGGCGGCGGCTGGATCGCACCCAGCAGCCCCCGCACCTCCACGGTGGCCACCGGCAGGCCGAGGGCCGAGGCGGCCAGCGTGGCGAGGCCGACCGCGGCGAGCGGGCCCGGCACCGCCCGTATCTTCGCGGGGGCGAGCTTCCACAGCACGAGAACCGCGATCGTGCCCGCGCCGAGGGCGAGGGAGGCCAGCGCGTCCGTGTCGCCGAGGGCGTCCGCGAGCGCCCCGGGGAGCCCGGCCAGCTTTCCGGGGCCCGAACCGGGGGCCTCGGTGGCCAGCGCCGGATACAGCTGTCCGGCGATCAGCACCAGACCGATACCGGCCAGCATGCCCTCCACCACCGAGACCGAGATGGCCCGGAACCAGCGGCCCAGCCGCAGGGCGCCCATCGCCGTCTGGAGCACCCCGCTGACGAGCACGATCACCCCGAGTACGGGTAGCCCGAACTGGTGCACCGCCTCGAAGACCAGCACGGTGAGGCCGGCGGCCGGACCGGAGACCTGGAGGCTGCTGCCGCGCATCAGCCCGGTGACGATGCCTCCGACAATGCCGGTGACCAGGCCGAGTTCGGCCGGTACGCCGGAGGCGACGGCCACGCCCACGCACAGCGGGAGTGCGTCCAGGAAGACGACGAGGGAAGCGGTGAAGTCCTGCCTGAGATGAGGGTATGTGTTCGTCACGGCGCCGCTCACAGTGTTCGAAGGTGTCGGTCTGCAAGGTGTCGGTCTGCGCGATGTGCGCCCGGACGGCGTTGGGATGCACCTCGTAGTACCGGGCGGGCAGGGCGAGTTGCCCCCGGGCCGGGCGCGGGATCGGGTGCGCCGGCCAGTGGCGCACGGCGGATGCGGCGGTCAGGGCTCCATGGTGTGTGGGTTCCTCTTGGCGCGCCGGGCCGCCGCGTCGGATGTGCACAACGGGTGTGCACGACGGGTGCGGGAGTGCCGGCGCGCGACGGCTTTCCCGAAAACTCGGATTCGGATCCGGATCCGAATTGAGCCTGGCCCTCGGATTGAGTCTTGGTCTCGGAATGAGCCTTGGCCTCGGAATGACGGAAGGTATGCGCGGATGCGAAGGAATCCGTGGGAGCGAAGAAGTGTGGGGCGAGCGGGACGGCGGCGGGGAGCGCCAGCGCGCTCCGGTGCGTTCTACCTCGGAACATGCGCCCCCCCTCCCGACAGTTCACGCCTCTAGCGCATGCCAACCAGTGGTCAATGGATGGTCAAGAAACACGTTAACCCTGCAAAGTTGTTTGCAGGGTCAACTCGGTGTTTCGGGCGCAGGAGAGCGTGAAAAGTGCGGGTCCTATGGCGTGAACCGGTCCTTGACCCGCTGGTCTCGATCGGCTGTCAGGCCGCCACGAGGGGTTTTGCGTCCCGGGCGAGCGCGGTGAGCCGGGATATCGCGCGGAAGTACTTCTTGCGGTAGCCGCCGTTCAGCATCTCCTCGCTGAACAGCTCGTCGAAGGGCGACCCGGAGGCCAGGACGGGCACTTCACGGTCGTAGAGCCGGTCCGCGAGGACCACGAGGCGCAGCGCCGTGGACTGGTCGGGCACCGCCCGCACATCGGTGAGGCACACCGCACGCACGCCGTCGGTCAGCGCGCCGTAGCGGCTCGGGTGCACCTTGGCGAGGTGGTCCAGCAGCCGCGGGAAGTCGTCGAGCGAGGCGCCCTCGGTGGCGTACGCCGTCTGCGTCACCTGCTCGTCGGAGTACGGCGCCGGCGCCTCGGGCAGACCGCGGTGGCGGTAGTCCTCGCCGTCGATGCGCAGGGCGCGGAAGCGGGCGGACAGGCCCTGTATCTCGCGCAGGAAGTCGGTGGCCGCGAACCGGCCCTCGCCCAGCTTGCCCGGCAGGGTGTTGGAGGTGGCGGCGAGCGCGACCCCCGCGTCGACCAGCCTGCCCAGCAGTGTCGACACCAGAACCGTGTCGCCGGGGTCGTCCAGCTCGAACTCGTCGATGCACAGCAGCCGGTGGCCGCTGAGCGTGCGCACGGTCTCCTGGAAGCCGAGGGCGCCGACCAGGTTCGTCAGCTCGACGAAGGTGCCGAACGCCTTGAGCGCGGGCTCGGCCGGGGTGGCGTGCCACAGGGAGGCGAGCAGATGGGTCTTGCCGACGCCGTACCCGCCGTCCAGGTAGACGCCGCGCGGGCCGGCCGGGACCTTCGCGGCCCTGGACCTGCCGAGTCCGAGGAACCTGCGCTGTGCGCCGCCCCTCGCGGGCGGCCCGCCGAGACCGGCCGCGAAGCCCGCAAGGACCCCGACGGCCTCGGTCTGGCTGGGCTGGCCCGGGTCCGGCAGATAGGTGGCGAAGCGAACCGAGTCGAAGCGCGGTGGCGGCACCATCTCGGCGACCAGCCGGTCCGCGGGGACATGCGGCTCGCGGGCGCACAGGGACAGCGGGGCCGGGGCGGCGGAGCCGGGCCGGGAAGCGGCGGTGGAGGACGACACGATTCCCCATGGTAAGCGCCGTGTCACACTGCATCGCATGCGACGCCTGTTCCCTGTGACCGAAGAAACAGCAGCCCAGGATTCCGCCGGGGAGGCCGGACGGGCGGGGGCGCGGGCCGCCGCGGACTCCGCTTCCGGGGGCGCGGGCGATCGCTTGGCGCGGGAGTGGAGCCTCGCCGAGCTGGCCGCCGCCTACGCCTATCCCGGCCCGGCCCGCCCCGGTGGGGCGGCCTGGCTGCGGGCCAACATGGTGTCCACGCTCGACGGCGCCGCCCAGCACGAGGGGCGTTCGCAGCCCATCTCCGGCGCCGCCGACATGCGGATCTTCGGGACGCTACGGGCCCTCGCGGATGTCGTGGTCGTCGGTGCGGAAACGGTACGCCAGGAGGGCTACCGGCCCGCACGCGCGCGTGCCGAGTTCGCGGCCGCCCGGGAGGCGGCGGGGCAGGGCCCGGCGCCGGGCATCGCGGTCGTCAGCGCGAGCCTGGAGCTGGATTTCTCGCTCCCGCTGTTCACCGCGCCCCTGGTGCCCACCCTGGTGTTGACCGGCGTCGCGGCGGACCCGGACCGGATCGCCGCCGCCGAGCGGGCGGGCGCCCGGGTGGTGATCGCGGGCGACGGCGCGGGCGTGGATCCGGCGCGTGCGGTGCGGGCCCTCGCCGGGCTCGGCCACACCCGGCTGCTCACCGAGGGCGGCCCCCGGCTGCTCGGCCGGTTCATCGCCGCCGGGGTTCTGGACGAGCTGTGCCTGACCCTCTCGCCGATGCTCACCGCGGGTGACGCCCAGCGCATCGCCGGTGGCCCCCCGGTCGCCGTGCCCCGGCGTTTCGCACTCGTGTCCCTGCTGGAGGAGGCCGGATATCTGTTCGCCCGCTACCAGCGGTCCTGAACACGGCGGAATGTGTCGTTCCGTTTAACTTTCACCAGGCACACTGAATCCGGCAGGACCCGTGCGATCACGGGGCAGGATGGTTTCCGCAGGGCCTGGTACGGCCCACGGAGGAGAGAGGGCCTAGGGCCCTCGAAGGAGAATGGGGCGCTGGTGTTCACAAGCGTTTTGATGATCGAGAAGGCCCTGACGTCCGCCGACGTGGAGTTCGTCACCACCTTGCACGGAGACGAGCCGGTCTCCTTCCATGTGCTGCTCCAGCCGCGGGGCGACCAGGCGGACCGGCTGCTGCGGGCCATCGACGACATCGCCCTCGGCGAGCTGGACGACGCCGCCCGCGAGGGGGAGACACCGGAGGGCGCCGCCGCGAAGGAGCCCGCCGAGCAGGCCCTGGAGGTGTCCCTCACCGCGCTGCGGGCGGCCGGCGGCCAGGCGGCGCAGGGGCGGCTGGTCGAGGACCATCCGCTGGACGCCCTGAAGGCTCTGGTGGAGGAGGTCGGGGCCGATGAGGTGATCGTCCTCACCGACCCGCACTACGTGGAGGAGTTCTTCCACCGGGACTGGGCCTCGCGGGCCCGGCACAAGGTGGGGGTGCCGGTACTGAAGCTGTTCTCGCACAGCAGGGCCTGAGCGCTCCGCTGGGAGGGCCGTGATGCGGCGGTCGCTCCGCGGGGTGGGCCGTGATGCGCTGGGTGCTCCGCGGGGTGGGGCCGTGCGGGGCTGTTGGTCGGCTGCGGCGGCCTCGTGGCCGGTCGCTCTGCCGATGGGCCGTGGTGCGCCGGGTGCTCCGCGGTGGGTCCTGGGCGGCGCCGGGCGCTCTGCGGGAAGGGGCCGTGCCGCGTCGTTGTCGGGCCGTGGAGGCGTGGTCGCCGGTCGCTCCCCCAAGTTCTCGGCTCCGCTCGAACAGGGACCCCCATCGCGGCGGAGCCGCATGGTGATAGAGCCCTGCGCCCCTTTGAGGTGCAACCGAGCCACAGCGGACTTCGCTGCGCCCCGTTGAGGCGCTGCCGAGCCACAGCGGACCTCGCCCGGCCGCTCGGCTCAGCCGCTCGGGCCGGTTCACGCCTGTCGACGGGCGCCGGTTCACACCCTTCGGCGGGTGTCGCTTCACGCCCGTCGGCGGGCGCGGCGAGGGGCCGGCCGGGTGCGGGTACGCCGTACGCCCCGGCGGGCGGCGCCGTCAGCCGCCGGCACAGGTGGTCGATCGCGCCGCGGGAGGGCGCGGTCACCGGCACGCAATAGGCTGGGGGCGCGTTCCTCTCGGGGCGCGCTCCGTCGTCGTATCGCATCTGGGAGACACGCGCATGGCACCCGGCCTTCGTACCGCCATGGACCGACCGCACTTCATCGGCATCGGCGGCGCCGGGATGTCGGGGATCGCGAAGATCCTCGCGCAGCGAGGGGCCAAGGTCGCCGGGAGCGACGCCAAGGAGTCGGCGACCGCCGAGGCCCTGCGGGCGCTCGGCGTGACCGTGCACATCGGGCACGCGGCCGAGCACCTCGCCGACGACGCCGACTGCGTGATCGTCTCGTCGGCGATCCGCGCGGACAACCCGGAGCTGGTCCGCGCCGCCGAGCTGGGCATCCCGGTGGTGCACCGCTCCGACGCCCTCGCCGCCCTGATGGACGGCCGGCGGCCGATCGCCGTCGCGGGCACCCACGGCAAGACGACCACCACGTCGATGCTGGCGGTGGCGCTGACCGAGCTGGGCCTGAACCCCTCGTACGCCATCGGCGGCGACCTGGACGCCCCCGGCTCCAACGCCCTGCACGGCACCGGCGAGATCTTCGTGGCCGAGGCGGACGAGTCGGACCGCAGCTTCCACGCGTACGCGCCCGAGGTCGCGATCGTCCTCAACGTCGAACTCGACCACCACGCCAACTACGCCTCGATGGACGAGATCCACGAGTCCTTCGAGACCTTCGTCGGCCGGATCGTGCCCGGCGGCACCCTGGTGATCACCGCGGACCACGAGGGCGCCCGGGAGCTGACCCGGCGGCTGGCCGGATCCGCTGCCGCCCGGGTGCGGACGGTGACCTACGGCGAGCGCGCGGACGCCGACGTACGGGTCCTGTCCGTCGTCCCGCAGGGGCTCCGGAGCGAGGTCACCGTGGAGCTGGACGGCGCGCCGCTGACCTTCACGGTCTCCGTGCCCGGCCGCCACTACGCGCACAACGCGGTGGCCGCGCTCACCGCGGGGGCGGCCCTGGGCGTCCCGGCGCCGGAGCTGGCGGCGGCGCTGGGCGCCTACACCGGGGTGAAGCGTCGGCTGCAACTGAAGGGCGAGGCGGCCGGCGTGCAGGTCATCGACTCGTACGCGCATCACCCGACCGAGATGACGGCCGACCTGGAGGCGATGCGGGCGGCCGCCGGGAACGCCCGCATCCTCGTGCTCTTCCAGCCGCATCTGTTCTCCCGCACGCAGGAACTGGGCCAGGAGATGGGCCGGGCCCTGGCCCACGCGGACGCCTCGGTCGTCCTCGACATCTATCCGGCCCGCGAGGACCCGATCCCCGGCGTGACCAGCGAGCTGATCGTCGAGGCGGCGCGCGCGGCGGGCGCGGACGTCACCGCCGTGCACGACAAGGCGCAGTCCGTGTCCGTGATCGCGGGAATGACGAGGCCCGGCGATCTCGTTCTCACCATGGGCGCGGGCGATGTGACCGATCTGGGCCCGCGGATCCTGGACCACCTGTCGCAGCAGTGAAGGGGCTGAGACTCATGTCGTACGACGTCGAGAAGCCGGACGAGCAGTGGCGCGCGGAGCTGACCCCGGCCGAGCACGCCGTACTGCGCCAGGCCGCCACCGAGCCGGCGTTCACCGGTGAGTACACGGACACCAAGACCACCGGCGTCTACTCCTGCCGCGCCTGCGGTGCCGAACTCTTCACCTCGGACACCAAGTTCGAGTCCCACTGCGGCTGGCCGTCCTTCTACGACGCCCGCGACTCGGACGCGGTGGAGCTCCTGGAAGACCGTTCCCACGGGATGGTCCGGACGGAGGTGCGGTGCGCGCGGTGCGGCTCTCACCTCGGACACCTTTTCGAGGGGGAGGGCTACGGTACGCCGACGGACCAGCGGTACTGCATCAACTCGATCTCACTGAGGCTGGAGCCGACCGAGCACTGAGGCCCGCGCCTCATGAGCTGGCTGAGGTGGACTGGGGCAGTGCCGAGCAGGTAGAGGATGCCATCGACGCCTCGTCGATGTTCGGACCCACCCTGGGCCGTCCACTGGTGGACCGGATCAAGGGCGCGGAGCAGCATCACATGAAGGAACTGCGGCCGGGTTCATCAGGAACGAGCGAGATCCGCATTCTGTTCGCATTCGACCCGGTGCGTCGGGCGGTCCTGTTGCTCGCCGGCGACAAGGCGGGCAACTGGCAACGCTGGTACGACGCCAACATTCCGCTCGCCGAGAAGCGCTACCAGGCACACCTCGCCGAACTCGATACAAGGGAGTACGAATGAGCACTGTCGGCTGGGAGGAGACAAAGCGCAAGCTGCGCGAGCGCCGGGAGGCTGCCGGGCTGCCGGTTCGTTCTGCCGAGGAGAAGCAGGCGGCTATGGACCGGCTGATGGCCGAGGTCCGTGCGTACCGGCTCGCGGAGATCCGGCGGGAGCAGTCGCTGACCCAGAAGGACGTGGCCGGGACGATGGGAGTCTCTGCACCCAGGGTGTCGGCGATCGAACGCCGAGACGCTGACCGGACGGAAGCCGCGACGCTGCGGTCGTATGTGGAGGCCCTCGGGGGAAGGCTCCGCGTGGTGGCCGACTTCGGCGATACGGAGTACACCGTCGCCTGATCCCTTTTCCCTACTGATGGCGGTTGTGTTCGATCCCGAGCGCGAGGCACACCCGGTTGCCGGCGGTGCGCATGTCGTGGAGCCGGGGTGTTCGTCGGGGTGGTGGGGTGGCGCGTAGGGTGCCGGGATGATCGGGATACCGGAGGAGTTCGCGCGGAGCACCGTCGAGCGTGAGGGGGAGGCCGGGGCGGCGTGGCTCGCGGAGCTGCCCGGGATCGTGGAGGAGGTGACGGGTGCCTGGGGGTGTGTGCCGGACGGTGAGGTCATGCACGGGGGCGTCGGCGTCATCGTCCCGGTGCGACGGGCCGCCGGAGCCGCCGTGCTGAAGGTGTCGTTTCCGCACCCCGGCAATGTCCATGAGCCGGACGCGTTCACGGCGTGGGCCGGGCGGGGGGCCGTCCTGCTGCACGAGCGTGACGATCAACGGTTCGCGATGCTGCTGGAGCGGGCCCGGCCGACGACCCTCGCCGAGGTCGAGGACGGTGACGAGGTGGTGGCGGTCGCCGGGCGGCTCAGCCGTCGGCTGGCCGTCCCCGCGCCGCCCGGCCTGCCCCGGCTGCGCGAGCAGTGCGATGCCTGGGAGGAGCAGCTGTGCCGGGACGCCGAGGAGCTGACGCACGCGCTGCCGCGCCAGGCGCTGGATGCAGCCGTGGCGGCCGTACGGGAGGTGGGCCGGGTCCAGCCGGAGCTCCTCGTCCACGGCGACCTGCACGCCCGGAACATCCTGCGCGCGGACCGCGAGCCATGGCTGGCAGTCGACCCCAAGGGGTGCGTGGGAGACCCCGCCTACGACGCCGGCATCCTGCTGAAGTCCCGCGCGCTGACGCTCCTCGAAGCGGACGATCTGCGCAAGGCCGTCCACCGCGTCCTGGACGTCTTCGCCGAAGCCGCGGAACTCGACCGCGAACGCGTCCTGCGCTGGTGCCAGTTCCATGCCGTCGAAACCGCGTTCTGGGGCCGCCGCCACGGTTTTCGTACCGCCCGCAGCGGATCGCTACTGGACCGGCTCACCCGGTTCGCCGACCGCCTGGCCGAATTGCTCACCGAACGCCGGTAGAGCGCCCCGGCGCCGACGCGCGAGGCGACCGGCCCCGGCGCGCGAATACGGCTGCCGCGCCGATGCCGATGCCCGATGCCGCGCGGATACCGCTGCCGCGCCGACACGCGCCGGTACTGCGCGGACACGCGCCGCTACCGCTACCGCGCCGTCGCCCGTGGTCGGGCGCGCTCACGGCCACGGTCCGGTCACGACCCGGCGGGGAGGCGTTGCCTGCCAAGGTAATGAAACGGTCGCGGTCTAGACTCTGCACGCAACGGCCTGCGCATCGACGACCGTGGCCGGAAGTGAGCAATGTCTGCCAAACCCGAAGGGTATTCGGCGCTTTGATACGGATAGATTCAGTCACCAAGCGGTACCCGGACGGCACCGTGGCGGTCGACCGGCTGTCGCTGGAGATTCCGGACCGCTCGATCACCGTGTTCGTCGGGCCCTCCGGCTGCGGCAAGACGACGACGCTGCGGATGATCAACCGGATGGTGGACCCCTCCGAGGGGCGCATTCTCCTCAACGGCGTCGACATTCAGGCGCAGCCCGTCAACACGCTGCGCCGGTCGATGGGGTACGTCATCCAGAACGCCGGTCTCTTCCAGCACCGCACCATCGTCGACAACATCGCCACCGTGCCCCGGCTGCTCGGCTGGAGCAAGCAGAAGGCCCGGGCGCGGGCCGCGGAGCTGATGGCGCGGGTGGGGCTCGCCGCCTCGCTCGCCAAGCGGTACCCCTACCAGCTGTCCGGCGGACAGCAGCAGCGCGTCGGCGTCGCCCGGGCGCTCGCGGCCGATCCGCCGGTGTTGCTGATGGACGAGCCGTTCTCGGCCGTCGACCCCGTGGTGCGCAAGGGCCTTCAGGACGAACTCCTGCGGATCCAGGAGGAACTGGGCAAGACGATCGTCTTCGTCACCCATGACATCGACGAGGCCATCAAGCTGGGCACGATGGTCGCCGTGATGCGCACCGGCGGCAAGCTGGCCCAGTTCGCCCCGCCCGCCGAACTGCTGAGCGCCCCCGCGGACGCCTTCGTGGAGGACTTCCTCGGCGCCGACCGGGGCATCCGCCGGCTGTCGTTCTTCTCGTCCGGCGCGCTGGAGCTGCGCACCGCCCCGGTCGTCGCGATCGACGCCGACGCCGGGCAGATCGCCGCGCGCGCCGCCGACGGCGCGCCGTACCTTCTCGTCACGGACCTCGACGGGAAGCCGCTCGGCTGGAGCGCGCCGGGCGACCTCACCTCCGGGAAGATCGACCGGGATCAACTGCTGTCGTACGGGCGGCCGTTCGTGCCCGGTGCCGACTCGCTGCGCGCCGCCCTCGACGGCGCCGTGCTGTCGCCGACCGGCTGGGCCGTCGGTGTGGACGCCACCGGCCGGGTCGTCGGTGTCGTCTCGCAGCAGGTCATCGGCGAGGCGATCCGCTCCGCGCACGCCACGGGGCGCAGCACGGCGAAGGCCGGCCGATGAGCGGTTTCTTCGACATTCCCAGCGACCTCCAGCACAGTTACTTCGGTCTGGTCGGCCTGCATCTGCGCGAGGCGCTGCTGCCGGTGCTCGCCGGACTGCTCGCGGCGCTGCCGATCGCCCAGGTGTGCGTGCGCTTCCGCCGTCTCTACCCGCCCGTGCTGGGCGTGACGACCGTGCTGTACGCGATCCCGTCGCTGGCCTTCTTCGTGGTCCTCATCGACTACACCGGCCAGAGCGAGACCACCGTGATGATCCCGCTGGCCGTCTACAGCCTCGTGGTGTTCGTCCCGGCGATCGTGGACGGGGTCCGCTCGGTGCCGCAGGAGACCCTCGACGCCGCCACCGCCATGGGGCTCGGGCCGATACGCCGCTACCTCCAGGTGCAGTTGCCGATCGCCGTGCCCGCGATCATCGCCGGCCTGCGGGTGGCCACCGTGTCCAGCATCTCCCTGGTCAGCGTCGGCATGTTGATCGGCAACCAGGGCGGGCTCGGCAATCTGCTGCACGACGGCATGATCTACAACCAGCCCCGCCTGGTCTGGCTGTCCGTCGTGGGCACGGCCGTCCTCGCCGTCCTCGCGGACGTCGTACTGGTCGCCGTCCGTCTGCTGCTGACGCCCTGGATGCCGCGCGGCACCCGCAGGACCCGCACCGCCGGGACCGACCCGCAGACCACCACCCGGCCCGAGCCGGCCGCCGTCGGCCTTAAGGACGCAGTCCGGTGAACGTACTCCACTTCATCAACGCCTTCTTCAGCGACGGTGCCCACTGGCACGGCTACGACGGCATCCCCACCCGGCTGGGCGAGCACCTCCAGTACTCGCTGATCGCGCTCGCCGTCGCGGCCGCCATCGGCCTGCCGCTCGGCCTGCTGACCGGGCACACCGGGCGCGGCGGCAACGTCCTCGCGTTCATCGCCACGGCCGCCCGCGCGCTGCCCAGCTTCGGCCTGCTGGTGCTGATGTTCGTGCTGCTCGGCTTCGGCCTGCTCCCGGTGATGATCCCGCTGGTCGTGCTCGCCGTCCCGCCGATCCTGGTGACGACGTACGAGGCGGTGCGCTCCGTCGACCCGTCCCCGGTGGACGCCGCCCGCGGCATGGGCATGGCGGAGTCACGGATCCTGCTGCGGGTCGAACTGCCCGTCGCGCTCCCGCTGATCCTCAGCGGTCTGCGCTCGGCGGCCATCCAGATCGTCTCCACGGCCACCATCGCCGCGTACGTCAGTCTCGGCGGCGTCGGCCGGTACATCGTCGACGGCCTCTACCAGCACAACTACGAGAAGGTCGTGGGCGGCGCCAGCCTGGTGGCCGTGATGGCCCTGGCGACACTCGCGGTGTTCTGGGCGGTGGCCCGGATCGCGGTGTCGCCCGGCGTGCGCAGGAGCGGCTGAGGGTCAGCCCTCGGTGCGGGCCAGCGCCAGCTCCAGTACGACGAGCAGCGCGTCCCGCACCGAGCCGCGTTCCCTGGCGTCGAAGACCACCAGCGGGACGCGGTCGCTGACGTCCAGCGCCCAGCGGACCTCGTCCAGGGCGTATTCCACCCTGCCGTCGAAGGCGTTGATCGCCACGGCGAACGGGATGCCCTTGTGCTCGAAGTAGTCGACGGCCGCGTAGCAGTCGTCCAGGCGCCGGGTGTCGACGATGACGAGCCCGCCGATCGCGCCCTCCACGATGTCGTCCCACATGAACCCGAACCGGTCCTGCCCGGGCGTGCCGAACAGGTACAGCTTGAGGGTCGGGTCGATGGTGAGGCAGCCGAAGTCCATCGCCACCGTGGTCGTGCTCTTGTGCGGGGTGTGCGTGAGGTCGTCGACGCCCGCCGCGACCTCGGTGATCGCGGCCTCGGTGGTCAGCGGCTCGATCTCGGAGATCGCGCCGACGGTCGTCGTCTTGCCCACGCCGAAACCGCCCGCGATGACCATCTTCACCGGCAGGGGTGGTCGTACGGCGGTGTGCGCGGCAGAGCCGTGGACCAGTGGTTCAGTCGGTGTCACGGAGTACCTCTCGGGAGTCGGGGATGGCCCGCAGGCCATCGATAACCCTGCGCAGGACGGATGCGTCGTGGGTGGTGTCGAAGTCGGGCACGTACACCGTCAACTGCCCGGCCGCGCGCAGGTCCTCGGCCAGCACACGGACCACGTTGAGGTGCAGCCGCAGCCGGGCCGCGAGCTCTGCCAGCGACTGCGGCAGCCGGCAGGCGGCGATGATGTCGTGCCGCTCGAAGGAGATCCGGTCGAGCGCGTCCAGGCCCGCGACGGTGGCCACCACCTGGGTCTCGACGGGCATCGTCCGGCCGGAGGCGGTATTCGCCACCCGGCCGGCGGTGACCAGGAACGGCCGTACGGCGGGGGCCGGGCCGACCCGGTCGGGGCCCGGGGGCGGGGAGCCGTCCGCCATGGCTTCCTACGCTTCCTCTCTCGGTCTCGGCGGGTCGGCCGTCAGCGGGCGACGCCGACGCTGTTCTTCAGTTCGAGCACCAGCTGGGGGCTGAGCGCGGCCCCGGCCCGGTTGGCGAACAGCGTCATCTCGTAGGCGATGTTGCCCAGCTTGGCCTCCTTGTCGGCGACCACGCCGAGGACGGCGCCGCTGCCGATCGCGGAGACGATGACATGACCGCCCTCCAGATCGATGATGACCTTGTTGAGGCCGCCCAGGCCGTAGTTGCCGGAGGCGCCCGCGGCCAGGCTGGTGATGCCGGAGACGATCGCGGCGAGCCGGTCGGAGTGGGCGCGCTCGCGCAGCTCCGACACGGCGATGAGCAGACCGTCGGACGACACGGCGATCGCGTCGACCACGCCCGCGGTCTCGGTCGCGAAGCGGTTCAGCAGCCAGGTGAAGTCGGCCGCGGCGGCCCGCAGGTCGGTCGGTGCGGTGCCTCCTGTCGGGGTGTCACCTGTCGACGTGCTCACTGCTCGGCTCCTTCCGGATAGTGGTTCTGGTCATGCGGCTGGTCCACGCGCTCAGGCCCCGTGCCGGGGCGCGCTGACGAGCCGGTGTCGCTGTCGAGCCGGGCCCGCGCAACCGCGGCCTCGAACTCCTCAAGTGCGTCGCGCTCGGCCTGTGCGTCCCGGGGGCGCATCGCCTGCGGTACGGCGGGTTGGACGCCCGTGGTCGTGGGGAGCGTGGCCCCGCGGACCCGGCGGCGCAGCGGGCGGGCGCCCGAGGAGGCGTCGTCCGCGCGGCCGGCGGGCGGCGGCATCTCGGTGCGGGCGCGCGGGATCAGCGGGGACCGGTCGCCGGGGGCCGCGGCCCCCTCATGGTGTGCGGCGGAGCTGCCATGGGTCACGGCGGCATTCTGCACGGTCGCCGGGGCCGTGCCGTCGGCGCCCTGCGATACCTCGCG